>CAVDWN010000015.1:0-14229 GCA_963612535.1 Sphaerochaetaceae bacterium | reverse complement strand
CCGAAGCGGGCCACATCAAACAGCGGAACGGGAATCCCCGAAGGGCTGGTGCCCCGGCCCGCGGCGCGGACGAGCTCCAGAGTCTTTGGACCTAGATCGAGCAGGAAGCAAATGTGCCAGTAGGGACAGTCCCCATTGGCACAGAGCAGGAAGCAAAAAGGCCCAAAAAGGAGCCGTCATTCTGCCCTTCGGGTTGCCCGCATACGTTCGGGCGCGTCATAATGGGTGCCTGAAACAAACAGGCTAAGGAGTCCTTCATGATCAACGAAACCATGTACGGCCTGGGCAACGCCCCATCGGCCATTCGCGAGCTGTTCGCCTACGGTATGGAGCGCAAAGCCCAGATCGGCGAAGACAAGGTGTTCGATTTCAGCATCGGCAACCCCAGCGTACCTGCGCCCGCGAAGGTGGCCCAGGTTATCCGCGAGCTTTCCGAAATGCCCCCGGCCGAACTGCATGCCTACTCCCAGGCTTCCGGCCTCGACTCCACCAAAACGGCCATCGCCGACAACCTGAACCGCCGCTTCGGCACCGACTACGCCGCCAAGAACCTCTACCTCACCACGGGAGCGGCTTCCTGCCTTTCCTGCTGCATCAAGGCTGTGCTCATCAACCCGGGCGACGAGATCATCGTTATTTCGCCGTACTTTCCCGAGTACCGTGTTTGGATCGAGGCCGACGGCGGCAAGTGCGTGGAAGTGCCGGCGCGCGAAGACAACTTCCAGATAGACCTGGACGCCCTGGCCGCCGCCATCAACGAGCGCACCCGCGCCGTAATCATCAACTCGCCCAACAACCCGGTGGGCGTGGTGTACACCCGCGAAACGCTGGAAGGCCTTTCTGCCCTGCTGCATAAGAAGCGCGAAGAGCTGGGCGGCTCGCTGTACCTTATTTCCGACGAGCCGTACCGCGAGCTTGCCTACGGCCCCGAGGTTCCGTGGGTGCCGGCCATCTACGACAACACCCTGGTGTGCTATTCCTGGTCGAAGTCCCTTTCGCTTCCGGGCGACCGCATCGGCTATGTGCTGGTTCCCAACGGGGTAGAGGAATCGGAGCGCGTCATGTTCGCCATCGCCGGCGCCGGCCGCGCCCTGGGCTACATCTGCGCGCCGGTGTTCTTCCAACGCGTTATCGCCGCATGCGTGGACGAGCCGGTGAATGCCGCCGCCTATGCCGCGAACCGCGAGCTGCTTACCAAGGGCCTGGACGAACTGGGCTACCACTATATTGCCCCCGACGGGGCGTTCTACCTGTGGATGCAGGCGCTTGAGCCCGACGCCCAGGCCTTCTCCGACAAGGCGAAGGAGCACGAGCTGCTGCTGGTTCCCTCCGACAGCTTCGGCGTGGGCGGCTGGGTGCGCATCGGCTACTGCGTTTCCGCCGATACCATCAAGAACTCCATGCCCGCTTTCGCAGCCTTGAAGAAAGACTATGAGTAAAGCAGGCCACAACCTTATAAAGGGTGCCATCTTCGATTGCGATGGCACCCTTCTTGATTCCCTGGACGCCTGGCGCGGCCTGGAAGGCGTGCTTGCCAGCCAGGCCGGTGTGCAGGTGAAGCCCGAAGAGCGCAAGCTGTTCAGCACGTTCACCATCCCCGAGGTGGCGCACTACTTCCATGCCAACTACGGCCTGGGTGCAAGCGATGGGGAAGTGGTGGGCTTCATCGACGAGTACATGATGGCCTACTACCGAAGCGCATCGCTTTTGCCGGGCGCGGCCAGGCTGCTGGAATCGTGCGAAGCCGCCGGGGTTGCCATGTGCGTGGTTTCGTCCAGCTGCGCGAAGTACCTGGAGGCCGGTCTTTCCAGTAGCGGCGTGCGCGGCTTCTTCCGGGCGGTTATCTCGGTGGAAGACCTGGGCACCACCAAGCGCCAGCCCGCCGCATTCAACCATGCGTGCGAACTGCTGGGTACCGAAAAGGCCTTCACCTGGGGCTTCGAAGACTCTCTGTACGCTATGGACACCCTGCGCAACGCAGGCTTTCCCGTTGTAGGGCTCTACAGCGAAGCCGATGGCGTGCCGCAGGCGGAAGTGGAAGCGCGCGCCAACATAGCGGTTCCCAGCCTGGAGCACCTTGCCGTGCGCGCGGGCGGCCTCTGCCGCTGCTAGCCGTCCAACCGGCGCTTCAGCTGGAAGTACAGCTCGCGCCCCTCGTCGATGCAGGCATCGACGGCAAGCGGGTCCTTCACCAGCGAGGGGATGATGGAAAGCGCTCCCATGCGCGCGATGTCTTCGGGCGTGTAGTTGCGCACCGTGTACCCCGAAGCCTCCAAGATCAGCTTCTTGCGGTGCTTGGCATGGAAGTGGTGCTGCAGCCCTTCGTTCATGGAAAGGATGGCTACGGTTCGCACGTCGGATGCGCAGGGGATGAACACGCCTTCTGCGATGCCGCGCTGCAGCACGGTGACGAAATTGCGGTACAGCAGGCGGTAGTGCTCGAAGAACAGGTCGAACGCCCCGCGCTTCTCGGTTGCGATGACCTCCAGCTCGTTGAAGTCGATGGGCAGCTCGCATTTATGCACGATGTCGTAGGTGATAAGCGCATAGAGCTGCGCGGCGCGGCTTCGGGAAAGCGATTCCAGAAGCGGTATGGGCGGAACGGTTGCCCCTTGGTCGAACACGCCGCACAGCAGGTCTTCCTTCGACGAGAAGTAGTAGTACAGCGTGGAAGGGTCGATGCCCGCCTGACGCGATATCTGGCTCAGCGACGTGTTCGCGTACCCGTTTTCGCGGAACAGGCTTATGGCAACGGCGATGATCTTTTCTCGCGTAAGGCGGCTTTTTTCCGTTTGCTTGGCGTATCGGCCGTGCGGCTTCGGGTTCGAAATGGCGGGCTTTCCGTACATCGCGGTCTCCTCCCTAACGGGTAGGATTGTAGCGGAGTTAAGCCGGGGTAACGGGGTGATTTAGTCAGACCCAAGAACGGTGTTCATGATTGCCGAAACGATGGAGATCACGATAGAGGCCACGAACCCCGAAGCGAACGAGCTGATAACGAAGCCGGCGCCGAACAGGGCATTGCCCATGGCCGCCGCCAGGTACAGCAGGACGGTGTTCACCACCAGGTAGAAGATGCCCAGCGAGATGATGGTGATGGGAAGGCTGAGTATCTGCAGCAGCGGCTTTATGGTCATGTTGATAAGCGCGATGCACAGCGATACGGCGGCAAGGGACAGCCAAGCGTTCTGCGCTCCCACCACATTGATTCCGGGAACCAGCCATACCGCAACGCCGACGGCTACGAATATCGCAATGGTGCGCAAGATGAACTGCATGGGGCCTCCTGTCTGTTGGGCATCTATTACAATGAGCACGCTAGCAAACCAGCTGCTGCGGGCGCAACCGCTAAGGGCGTATCGTTGCCAGCTGGTAGAAATAGAGGAGCCCGGCCATGATCGAAGCCATCGAGCAAACCATAGAATCCCGCAACCTTCTTGGCGCCGAAACGCCCTTGGTGGTTATGGTCTCCGGCGGGTCCGATTCGACGGCGCTTGCCTATGCGGTGTCCGAGCTGCACAAACGCGGCAAGGTTGGGCAGCCGGCAATCCTGCATGTGAACCATATGATCCGCGGGGAAGCAGCCAACGCCGATGCCCGGTTCGTGGAAAAGCTGGCTGCAAGCCTGGGCATCCCGTTCTTCGGCTGCGAGATAAACGTGCCCGCCCTGGTGGCCGCAAGCGGCGGAAACGCCGAGGCCATCGGCCGCAGGGAGCGCTACCTTGCCGCGCACGAGGCGCTGGAGAGCCTGTGCCGCCATGTTGCCGTTCCCGTATCCGAAGGCCGCATCGCCACCGCCCACACCCAAGACGACAGGGTAGAGAACTTCTACATGCGCTCCATCGCCGGCACCGGCCCGGGGGGCTTCCGCTCCATGCTCTACCGCAACGGCCCGGTGGTGCGCCCCTGCTTGGATGTTTCGCGCGAAGGCCTGCGCAACTACGTGAACGACCTGCCCCAAGGCGTTGCAGTGCTCGACGAGCAGGGCAACCGCTGGCGGGAAGATGCCACCAACGCCCACACCGACCGCTTCCGTGCCTACGTTCGCCACGAGATAGTGCCCAAGGCCAAAGAGCGCAACGCCCAGCTGCTGGACACGCTGTGCCGCACCATGAACCTTATCGCCGATGAAGACGATTACCTGGAGCAGCTTGCCGAAGAGGCCGCCGAATCCTGCTTCGAGTGGACCGGCGACGATGGCGAGGGCGGCACCGACAGCTGCCTTCTGCTGCCTGCCTTCGGCGCGGTTGCCCTGCCGCTGCGCCGCCGCGCGGTGCGCAGCCTGCTGCAGCGCCTGCTTGGCCCGGATGCCCGCATCGAAGCCGCAACCGTGCAGACGGTTCTTTCCGCCTACGATGCCGATGGCTTGCCCATCAGCGGTTTCGTGGAGAACATCCAGGGCGACTTGGCGGTAAGCGCCAACAAGAGGGGCGTGCTGGTGGAGCCCATGGCCGTCTTCCGCGCCCGCCGCAAACCCGATAGGGCCTAGGCCGTTCCGGCAACAGGTCCCCCGGCCGCGATCCCGTTCCGGTCGCCGAACCGCCTGCCAAGCTGCAACCCTCCCGCCGGACGGCCACCGCAGGTTGCTCCCCGGCCGCAGGTTCGGCCCTCGGCCGAGAGCCCGCCCTCGGCTGAGAGCCCGCCCGCCAAGCCGGGCAGCCGCCGCAGGTTCGCCCATCCCGCTGCCACGTCCCACCCCCGAACGCTTTTCCCAGAAGGAGATTTCCATGCCCACCAAAATGCTTCCCGTAAACGTGATCCTTGCCTCTACCAGCCCGCGCCGCAAGCAGCTGCTCGAGGAAGCCGGCGTCAAGTTCGTTGCCTACAAGGGCACAACCGAAGTGGACGAATCGCTTGAGCCCGACCTTGCCGCCCAGCCCGAGGAAGCGGTGAAGAAGCTGGCCGAGCGCAAGGCCGGCGCCGTTATCCAAGACATCCTGGCGCAGAACCCGGTGGGGCTGGGCATCGTGATCGGGGCCGACACCACCGTGGTGCTCGACGGCGAGATGCTGGGCAAGCCCTACAGCGCCGACCACGCACGCCAGATGCTGGGCCGCCTTTCCGGGCGCACCCACCAGGTGATAACCGGCGTCTCCGTATGGCTGGTGATGCTCAACGACACCGAGGAAAACGGCGGCGACGGCAACGTTTCGCTGGCATTCCGCTCGTTTGCCGAAACCAGCCAGGTAACCTTCAAGGAGCTTTCCGACGAGGATATCAACGCCTATGTGGCAACCGGCGAGACCATCGATAAGGCCGGCGCCTACGCCATCCAAGGCAAGGGCCGCGCTCTGGTGGAGGCGTACGAGGGCGATTTCAACAACATCGTGGGCCTGCCGGTGGATACGCTGCTGAAGAACTTCCCCGACATCCTGAAAACCGAGGTAGAGGTGGAGCTTCGGCCGGCAGGGGAGTAGCGCGCTGGCTGCCGGTCCGGTCGGCGTGCGCACGAGAATCGCATCGGCCTGCGCCGTTGGCCTTGGAACGGCTTGCCCCCACGCGCCCGCAGCGCGCCTTCGCCGCTTTAGCAGGGTGAAGATTTATTGCAGTTGGGCTACGCCGGGGCGCCTGCGAAAAGGGTTGCCGCGGCCTTTTGATACACTTGCAATCTGTGTATTAGCGTTAATCCGCCTTTGGCGGGAAAAGAGGCCTTCGTGGAGCAGCATCCCGATCTAGACCGTGTCCTATTCTCCGAGGAAGACATCCGCACGCGCGTGGCCGAAATGGGCGCGCAGATCACCGAAGACTACGCGGGCAAGAGCATCGTGGTTATCTCCGTGCTGCGCGGCGCCGCCATCTTCATGGCCGACCTGGTGCGCGAGATCCACCTTCCGGTAGAAATGGACTACATGGCCATCTCTTCGTACGGAAACGGCATGAAAAGCTCGGGCGTGGTGCGCATCCTGAAAGACCTCACCAGCCAGATCGAGGGCAGGCACGTGCTTATCGCCGAGGACATCTTGGACAGCGGCCTTACGCTTCGCTACCTCATGAAGAACCTTGAATCGCGCGGGCCCGCCTCCATCGAGGTTGCCACGCTGCTGCGCAAGGATACGCCCAACCAGGCGAACATCAACTGCAAGTACATCGGCTTCGAGTGCCCCGACGAGTTCATCGTGGGCTACGGCCTCGACTACGACGAGCGCTACCGCAACCTTGCCTGCATAGGCGTGCTCAAGCCCGAGGTCACCGCCGAATAACAACCAGCTCGAACGAACGCATAAGGAACGGCCCGTATGGCACAATCTTCCAACAACAAGAACCCGATGAAGCAGCCGAATCGCTCGAACATCGTCACCATGGTGGTGTTCATCGCGATCGGCATTTTCTTCATGGTCATGATGATGCGCACGATGTCGGCGACAACCGGCGCCACGCAGACCGATGAACTGGAAACCTCGGAATTCATGCAGGCCGTAGAGCAGGGCCGCGTGAGCACCGCCGTGTACGACACCGGTTCGTACGTGGTAAGCGGCACCTACTACCCGGCTGCCACTGCGGGCGCTGCCACCGCCGATGCCTTCAACGAGGCGTTCAACGCCCTGAACTCCGGCATCAGCACCGAGCGCAAGAACGGCGCGCGCCCCACCATCGTGGAAACGCAGAAGCTCTCGGTTGCCAAGCTGGGCTCCGAGCACAACTACACCTGCACCTGGGTGGGCTCCGATTCGCTGGGCCAGCTCATGAGCAACAACCCCAGCATCCAGTACAGCGTGCGCCTGGCCTCTCCGTGGGGCTCCATCCTGGCCAGCGTCCTGCCCATAATCATCATCGCGGCATTGCTGCTGTTCTTCTTCAGCCAGATGAACAAGGCCAACAACTCGCAGATGTCGTTCGGCAAGGCCAAGGTTAAGAAGAACGTCGAGGAACACCCCGATGTGCACTTCTCCGACGTTGCCGGCGTGGACGAGGCGGTAGAGGAAATGCAGGAGATCAAGGACTTCCTGCAGAACCCCGCCAAGTATCAGTCGCTCGGCGCGAAGATCCCGCGCGGCTGCCTTCTGGTGGGCCCTCCGGGTACCGGTAAAACCCTGCTTGCCCGCGCGGTTGCCGGCGAAGCGGGCGTGCCGTTCTTCAGCATCTCCGGCTCCGACTTCGTGGAGATGTTCGTGGGCGTAGGCGCTTCCCGCGTGCGCGACCTGTTCAAGCAGGCCAAGGAAGCCTGCCCCTCCATCATCTTCATCGACGAGATCGACGCCGTTGGCCGTCAGCGCGGCGCCGGCCTGGGCGGTGGCCACGACGAGCGCGAGCAGACCTTGAACCAGCTGCTGGTTGAAATGGACGGCTTCGAGGCCAACGATTCCGTGGTGCTTATCGCGGCAACCAACCGTTCCGACGTTTTGGACCCGGCGCTGCTGCGCCCCGGCCGCTTCGACCGCCAGATCGTGGTAGACGCCCCCGACGTGAAGGGCCGCGAGAAGATCCTGAAGGTGCATGCCGAAAACAAGCCCTTGGCCGACGATGTGGATCTTTCCAGCATCGCCAAGCTCACCCCGGGCTTCACCGGCGCCGATCTGGCCAACCTGCTGAACGAGTCGGCCATCCTCACGGCGCGCCGCAACAAGCACATCATCTCCAACGCTGAGGTGCAGGACTCCATGGAGCGCGTTATCGCCGGCCCCGAGCGCAAGGGCCGCGTGCTCGACGAGCGCACCCGCACCACCATCGCCTACCACGAAAGCGGCCATGCCCTTGTCGGCCACCTGCTTGAAGGCGCCGATCCGGTGCATAAGATCTCTATCATCAGCCGCGGGCGCGCGCTGGGCTACACCCTTTCCATTCCCGATGAAGACAAGGTGCTGAACAGCCGTAACCAGATGCGCGACGAGCTGGCCGTGTTCATGGGCGGCCGCGTTGCCGAAGAGCTGTTCTGCGACGACATCACCACGGGCGCCTCGAACGACCTGGAGCGCGCCACCAAGATGGCCCGCGCCATGGTTACCAACTACGGTATGAGCTCCGATTTGGGCGTGCAGGTGTTCGGCCAGCCCAACCACGAGGTGTTCCTGGGCCGCGACTACGGCAACACGCAGGATTACTCCGACACCACGGCCCGTCGCATCGACGACGAGGTTGCGCGCATCATGAAGGAAGCGCACGACCGCGCGGCCGAGATCCTTTCCGCCCACCGCGACCAGATGGACCTGATGGCTTCCGTCCTGCTTGAGCGCGAGACCATCGACGGCGATGCCTGCCAGGCCCTGCTGAACAACAAGTGGGCCGAGTACCTGCAGGAAGAGCAGGCCAAGAAGGCACAGGCTGGCTCCGAAGACACCGAGGGTGCCGAAGCCGAAGACGCCGATGCCCAGGATGCCCCTGCTGCCCAGGCTGTTGCTTCCGCAGATGCGGTTGCACAAGCCGAAGGCAACGGGTCTTCTGCACCGGCCGAAGGCCAGCCCGCCGCTCCCGCCCAGCCGGCTGCCCCTTCGGAAGATGCGGCCAACAACGACGGCTCTAGCAAGTAGAAACGCGTAAAGCACCAACCTGCACCAATGCCCCGGGCCCAAAGCCCGGGGTTTCGTTTATAGGAGGAACAATGATCTGGCGCTGTGGCAAGTACCCCTTCGATTCCCGTACCCCCGTTATCATGGGCATCCTGAACGTTACCCCCGACTCGTTTTCCGATGGCGGGTCGTATGCCGATGACGATGCGGCGGTAGAAGCCGCGAAGAAGATGGTGGAAGAGGGCGCCCTTATCATCGATGTGGGCGGCGAGAGCACCCGCCCGGGCGCAAGCCCCGTTTCCATCGAGGAGGAAAAGCGCCGCGTGCTGGGCGTTATCGAGCGCTTGGCCGGCGAGGGTATTTGCGTGAGCATCGACACCCGCCACGCCGAGGTTGCCCAGGCAGCTGCGCAGGCGGGCGCCAGCATCATCAATGACGTGACGGGCTTCCGCGACCCGGCCATGGTGGAGGTTGCCAAGGCCTGTGACGCCGGCCTGGTGGTAATGCACATGCAGGGCAGCGACCCGCGCACCATGCAGGACGAGCCGCATTACGACGATGTTGTTTCCGAAGTCGTCGATTATCTGGGCAAGCGCGCTGCCGAGCTGGAGGAAGCCGGCATCGCCCACGACCGCATCTGCTTGGACCCGGGCCCGGGTTTCGGCAAAACGGCCGACCAGACCATTACGCTGATGCGCAATTTCCACGAGCTGGTGCACTTGGGCTACCCCACCATGGTGGCGGTTTCCCGCAAGAGCTACATCGGTAAGGCCTACAAGATCGACGACCCGAAGGAGCGCGACAGCGCATCTGCCGCCGAGGCCCTGATGGCCTGCGAGCTGGGCGCTTCGGTGATCCGCACGCACAACGTGGCGCTTACTGCCGAATCGCTGAAGGAAAACCTGCGCCCCTACGCGTTCGTTGCGCTGGGCTGCAACCTCCCTTTGGTGGCCGACCCCGGCGAAGAGCTTGAGGGCAAGAAGGCCATGCTGAACCAGGCCATTGCCGATATGTGCATGCTGCCCGATACGCAGATCGCCGACATCTCCAGCTTCTACGAGAGCGAACCTGCCTACGAGGAAGATCAGGACACGTTTGTGAACGCCGTGTGCATCCTGCGTACCGGGCTTCCCCCGCAAGAGCTGCTGCGTTGCCTGAACATCATCGAGAACCGCCTGGGCCGCGTGCGCGAGAAGAAGAATGGCCCGCGCACCTGCGACTTGGACATCCTGGATTACCAGGGCTACGTTTCCGAGTTGGAGGTACTCACGCTTCCGCATCCGCGCCTTGCCGAGCGCGATTTCGTGGTGAAGCCCCTGCTGGAGATTGCTCCGAACCACGAGCTGGCGAACGGCACGGTGGTAAGCCTGGAGTCGGTTACGGTGGGGAAGGCCTGGAAGTGCTAGACCCGCAGCCTTCCGCCCTTCGCCCGCTTGATGTTCAGGCCTCGCCGTTTTGGGACGTGCATGCCTTCGGTTGCGTGCAGAGCACCAATGAAGTGGTGAAAACGGCTATGCGCGAAGGGGCAGCAGAGGGCTTTTGCGCCACGGCGCTCGAACAGAGCGGCGGGTACGGGCGCCAGGGCCGAACCTGGGTTAGCCCGCAAGGGGGCCTGTACACCTCGTTCGCGCTGCGCCCCAACCTTCCCGTGGCGCAGCTGCCCACCCTGAGCCTGGTGGTTTCCCTTGCATGCGCAGACGCGCTTGAGCAGGCATGCCCTGGGCTGCACCCGCTTATCAAGTGGCCCAACGATGTGCTGTGCGAACAGGGCAAGCTGGTGGGCATTTCTCTGGAAGCCTTGGCTGGCGGGGTGTGCGTCGGGGTGGGAGTGAACCTCTTCCAGCCGCAAAACACTCAGGCCATCTCTGGCAAGTACCGTCAGGCCTACGTGTTCGAAGGCGTGGCGCAGCCAGGGCTTTCCGCAGGTCAGCGCACGTGTGCAACCCAGGTGCTGGAGCTGATGCTGCAGGAAGTCGAACAGCGGTACTCGGTTTGGCGAAGCGTTGGGTTCGCAGCCTTCTACGACGAGTACTCCCGCAGGTTCGCTTACCGGGGCCGCCGCGCAACGCTGAGCTCGGTGGATGGCGCAACCTGCATCGAGGGCACAATCGAAGGCGTCGATGCCCAAGGTCGCATCCTGGTGAACGACGGGGGCAACATTGTGCCCATGGCTTCCGGCGAGGTCCACATCACGGCCCTTGGATAGCCGCGCGAAGACTGGTTCCTGCGTGCGGCCCCGGGCATCGGCAGGCTGGGGTATAGGCCGGTCTGGATATGAGGTGGCGGGCGGTTCGCGCTGAACCGCGGCTGCTAGGTGGCTCTACTCCGGCGGGGCCGGTTTGCTCCGCCCTTCTAGAAGATCAGCGACTTCAGGCCTATCAGCACAAGCACCACGCCGCCCACGATGGTGGCTTTGCTGCCCAGTGCATGGCCGAAGCGCTTGCCGATGAGCAGCGCAACCGTGCAGGTAAGCGCGGTGGTGATGCCGATAAGCGAAACCGCCAGCAGCATGTTCACTTCCAATGCGGCGAAGCTCACGCCAACGGCCAGGGCATCGATGGAGGTTGCCACGGCCTGGAACAGCAGCACGGGAAGCGTAAGGGTGTTCTTCGCGGGCGCTTCCTCTTCTTCGTCTTCGTGGAAGGCATCCCAGATCATCTTCCCGCCGATGAAGCCCAGGATAACGAAGGTGACGATGCCGGCGTATTGGGTGATGATCTCGCTTACCAGCTGGCCCAACAGGTAGCCCACCAGCGGCATAAGGAACTGGAACACGCCGAAGGCGATGGGCATCGATGCCTGGCGGATACGGCTCAGCTTGGGGTAGGCGAAGGCGTTCGAGATGGTTACCGCGAACGCATCCATCGAAAGCGCCAAGCCCAGCATGATTATCTCGGGGATTCCCATGGAGGTCCTTTCTTCTACACAGCGCTCCATTTTCCTCCTTTTCCCAGGGCTGTGCATCCTTATCGGGCATAGGAGCTTTTTATTCAACAGAAGATGCATTTTGTATAGAGTGCAACACTCATGCAATCGCGAAATGTCACACTGGAATGCATTGTTTCAAGCAGCAATGGGCAAAAGCAGGAATCAGCGGCACGGCGAAAGGAAAGCGCGTTATGGGCGAAGAGCTTCAAGGGCAGGAAGGCAACGAAGGGAAAGCCCAGTTCCAGAAGGGTTCTCTTCGGGAGGCTCAGGGCAACGCCCGTCCTGCCCCGCAGCGCGATTCCCGCACGGCTCGCATGGGCACCGATTCCATTCCGAAGCTCATTGCCGAGTTCGCCGTTCCCGCCATCGTGGGCATGCTGGTGAACGGCGCCTACAACGTTATCGACTCCATCTTCCTTGGCCAGGCCATGGGCGAGATAGGCCTTTCGGTTGCCACGGCCGCCATGCCGCTTATGACCATCTTCATGGCGGTGGGCATGCTCATCGGCAACGGCGGCAACGCCCTGGCGGCGTTGCGTTTGGGCGAGGGTAACCGCGATGCGGCCGAGAAGAGCCTGGGCAACACGGTGTGTCTGGGCATCATCATCGCGGCAATCGTGGCCGTTGTCGCCAGCATCCCCCCTTGCATGGAAGCGCTGCTTGCCCTTTCCAGCGTCACGCCGGAAATCCACGACTACACGTACAGCTTCGTGCGCATCATCAGCCTGGGCGTGATCTTCCAGATCATCGGCATGGGCGTGAACAACTTCATCCGCACGGCGGGCGCTCCCAACCGCGCGCTGCTCACCATGGTCATCGGCACGGTGGCCTGCGTGGTGCTGAACTTCCTGTTCGTTATCGTGCTGGGCTGGGGCGTGAACGGCAGCGCCTTGGCAACGGTGCTGGGCCAGGGCGTTTCCTGCCTTTCGGTTCTTTGGTACTTCACGCTTACCAAGGGTGTGGCCTTCAAGCTGTATTGGAAGAACCTTAAGCTGGAAGCCGAAGTGGTGGGTTTCATCTTCAGCCTGGGCGCCGCCAGCTTCATCCTGCAGATGGCTATGTCGGTTATCAACTTCCTGGTGAACTACCTGTTGGTGCTCTACGGCGGCCAAAGCCCGCTGGGCCCGGAAAACGCGCTGGCCTCCATCGGCGTGGTGCAGCGCTGCGCCATGTTCTCGGTGCTGCCGCTTATCGGCACCGCGGTGGCTATCCAGCCGCTGCTGGGCTACAACTACGGCGCCGGCTTCATCCCGCGCGTGCGCAAGACGCTGCTGTGTGGCATTGCCGCCGCAACGGGTATCGCCACGGTGATGTGGGTGTTCGTCATGCTGCTTTCGGGCGACATCGTAAGTTTCTTCGGCATCCGCGATGATTCGCTGCGCGAGTTCACGGCCTTTGCGCTGAAGATCCAGCTGCTGGTGCTGCCTTTGGTGGGCATGCAGATCGTTACCTCGAACTACTTCCAGGCAACCGGCCAGCCCATGAAGAGCATCATCCTCTCGCTCACGCGCCAGGTGCTGTTCCTTATCCCGCTCTACATCGTGCTGCCCATCGTGCTGCCGGTTCTGGTTCCTGCGCTGAACAGCCTGGATGCCCTGTACTTCGCGGTTCCGTTCGCCGACATCCTGGCTGTTGCCACCACCGGCGGCTTCCTGTTCTTCGAGCTGCGACGCTTGGGCAAGCTCGAGCGCGGCGAGATCTCTGCCCGCTTCGGCAAATCCGCAAGGGCATAGGCTTTCCCGCGGGTAGGACGGCTGGGCTGTCCAGCAAGGCTACCTGGGGTTTGCTTGGGCAGGGTTGCTGGACCTTCGAGCCAGGTTGCCTTGGGGTCGCCTGCCGGCCGACGGTTGGCTCGACGGAAACTTGTCGGGGTAGGGTTGCTGGGCTGCCAGAACGGCCTACCTGGGGTTTCCTGTTACGGTGTTGGCGGGCTGCCGGAAGCTTTGCGATTTGCATATTAAGAAGCAACGAATTTTGCGCTTCCGTCCGTTTACAGATGCCGGTGCGGCGCTATACTCCCGTCATTGCCGCACAGGGAATGCGGCAGCTGTACCGAATGGAAGGAAATCCCCATCATGTCGAAAGCAATGACGCAGCCTTCCGCTGCTCGTGCCCGCAACGTCGCGTTCTGCGGCCTGTCCATTGCCCTTATGGCAGTTGCTGCCTGGGTCACGGTGCCCTTTGGCCCGGTGCCCTTCACGCTGCAGACCCTTGCCGTGATGTTCGTGCTGTTCGCCCTCCCGCCGAAGCAGGCGCTCGCTGCCATCGGCGGCTACCTGGTGCTGGGCGCTATCGGCCTTCCGGTGTTCTCTTCCTTCAAGGGCGGCTTGGCTGCGCTGATGGGCCCCACGGGCGGTTTCATCGTGGGCTTTTTCATCGCCGGCGCCATCGCCCTTTGCGTTGATGCCCTGGTGAAGCGCACGCCGCTGTTCGCCTCTGAAAAGGAAACCTCGTTCTTCGGCGCCCACATGGCCGCAGGCCGCCTTGCCCGCAACCTGGTTATGGGCGTGGCGTTCTTGGCTGTGCTCTACGTGTTCGGTTGGGCTTGGCTCATGATCGCCGGCAACCTCAGCGCCGAGGCCGCCTTCGCTGCGGCGGTTGCCCCGTTCGTGCTCATCGACGTGCTGAAGATGATCGCAGCCGTGCTGGTTGCCCAGGCGGTAAGCGCGGTAGTGAAGTAGCTCATTTCGCGTAGCCGTCCCAGGGCTTGCCTATCTTGGCTTTGGGGCTTCGACGAATTCGCCAAGGCGGGTTGGATCTGCTCAGGTCCAACCCGCCTTTTGTTTTGGTGGCCTTAGTCCACGCAGCCAACGCCTACTGCATGGCGGGGAAGGCCATCACGAACACCGCGCCGCCC
>CAVDWN010000014.1:0-14804 GCA_963612535.1 Sphaerochaetaceae bacterium | reverse complement strand
GCAAACCGCGATGTGCTGGTGGTTCCCGGGCCTATCACTTCGCCCACTTCGCGTGGGGCAAACAGGCTTATCTACCAAGGCGCCACTCCCATTATCGATGCGGATACGTTCGAGGACGCCCTGTTCGGCTTGTTCGGCTGCCTGCGCAGGGAAGATGCGCGAAGCGAAGCGGATCGGGGGAGCGTGAGCGGGGAAGGCGCGCTTGTCCGCCCCGACGAAGAAGACGATCTGCTTGCCGCCATTTGCGCGAACCCCATGCGCCTAGAGCAACTGCTCGACCTTTCCTGGGAACAGGAGCCCTCGCCGGAGCAAGGAAGCAAGCTCACCTGGCTGATGGTGAAGCTGGCAGATTTCGAGAAAAGGGGATTGGTGGGCAGGTATCCCGATGGGCGCTATGGCCCGGCTCGGGTATAGTTCAGTTCATGGAAAACAGAACGGTAGATATCATCGGGGCGGGCCTTGCGGGAACCGAGGCCGCCCTTCAACTTGCAGGGCGCGGCATTGCCGTGCGCCTGTTCGAGATGCGCCCATTGGTGCAAACCGATGTGCACCGAAGCGGGAACGCAGCCGAGTTGGTTTGCTCGAACTCGCTCAAATCAACGAAGCCCGAAAGCGCTGCGGGCATGCTGAAGCATGAGCTTGCGCTTTTGGGATCGCACCTTATCCGTTTCGCGAACGAGACGCGCGTTGCTGCGGGCGGGGCGCTTGCGGTGGATCGCGACCTGTTCTCGCAGAAGGCCACCCAGGCGCTTGACGGGAACCCGCGCATTACCCGCGTCACTGCCGAGGTCGTGGGAATCCGCGAGGACGGCGCTGTGCTGACTGCCGCAGCCGATGGCGCCGAGTGCGCTCCGTTCGCCCCCGCCGATGCCGTGATCGTTGCCAGTGGCCCGCTTACCTCGGATAGGCTCGCCTCGTTCATGCAGGGCCTTGCGGGGCAGGATCACCTTGCGTTCTACGATGCGGCGGCCCCTGTGGTCATGGCGGATTCGCTTGATAGGGAAAAGGTGTTCAGCCAAAGCCGCTATGAAGACGGTGGCGGCGACTACCTGAATGCGCCCTTCAACAAGGAAGAGTACGAGCGCTTCATGGAAGAGCTGGTGGGCGCCGAGCGCGTGATAAAGCGCGAATTCGAAACGTCCGACTTGTTCCAGGCCTGCCAGCCCATCGAAGAGATTGCCCGCCGCGGCTTCGATGCGCCGCGCTTCGGCCCGCTGAAGCCTGTTGGCCTTACCGATCCGGCAACGGGGCGCCGCCCCTGGGCGGTAGTTCAGCTGCGCGCCGAGGACGCCCATGGCCAGAGCTTCAACCTGGTCGGCTTCCAAACCAACCTCACGTTCCCCGAGCAGCGGCGCGTGTTCCGCATGATCCCCGGGTTGGAAAACGCGGAGTTCGCCCGTTACGGGGTTATGCACCGCAACTCCTTCATCGATGCGCCCCATCTGCTCGACAGCCATCTGCGCATGGTCGGCGGCAATGCCGGCTGCCTTCCGGTTCCCGTTTTCGTTGCCGGGCAGTTCGGCGGGACCGAAGGGTACTGCGAGGCTATAGCTTCCGGGCTGTACGCCTCGTTGGGTGTTGCCGCCTTGCTTGGCAACGTGGATTTCCCGCCCATGCCCGAAGACACCGCCTTCGGTGCGCTTATCGCCTACGCCACCGACCCGGAAACGGCCGATTACCAGCCCATGCACGTGAACTTCGGCATTTTGCGCCCGTTCCCGGAGAAGATCAAGAACAAGCGCGAGCGCTACGCTGCCTATGCGCAGCGAGGGCACCAGGCGCTGGAGGACTATTTGGCCGAGCTCTGCGATAAGGGCCTGATGTCCCGGTGAGCGAGCCCCTTCAGCTGCTTGACTCGTTCTGCCTGTTCCTTTCGGCGCAGCGCAATGCGTCGGAACAGACTGTGAGGGCCTACCGCGCCGACATCATGGCCTTCCTTGGGTGGTGCGACCGCGAATCCGTAGATGCCCTTGGGGCCACGCATCGGGAGGTGCGTCGCTTCCTGGCCTACCTGGACCAGGCCAAGTACTCGCGCAGAACGGTGAATCGTCGGCTGAGTGCCGTCAAATCCTTCTACCGCTGGCTGGTTGTGGAAGGGGTGGTTGACTCAAGCCCGGCAGAGGTCTTGCAGGGGCCTAAGCAGGGCAAGCCGCTGCCCCGTGCGGTGCATCGGCAAGACATGGACCGCCTGCTCTCTTCGGCGTTGGGCGACTTGCAGCCAGAAGAGGCAAGTCCCAGTCAGCTGCGGGACCGGGCCATCCTCGAACTGCTGTACGCTTCCGGCCTGCGTGTTTCGGAGGCCGCGGGCCTGCGGCTTTCGGGCCTGGATCTGCGCGAGCGGTTCGTCCGCGTGATGGGCAAAGGCTCCAAGGAGCGCATCGTGCCCCTTCATGTCACCGCCTGTAAGGTGCTCGACGATTATCTTCGCCTTGGCCGGCCGGCTCTTCTGGGGTCGAAGCGAAGCGATGCGGTGTTCATTTCCACCAGGGGCAACGATATGAGCGCGAATGCCGTCCGCGTGGTGTTCAAGCAGGCTCTGCGCAAGGCCGGGCTCGACGAATCGCTTTCGCCCCACGCCATGCGCCATTCCTTTGCCACCGACTTGCTTGCCGGCGGCGCCGACCTGCGCAGCGTGCAGGAGATGCTGGGACATTCCAGCCTTTCCACCACGCAGGTGTACACCCATATGACGCCCGAACATCTGCGCAAAGCCCATCACCAGGCCCATCCTCGGGGCTAGTGCTCTTTTGCGCCGGGTAGCCGGCAGGTGCCCTCCCTATCGATTTGGCGAAATCCGCGCAACAGCGCGCACCTTGTGCCTACGGCGAATTAGAATCAGGGCTTACGGAAAACAAGGGAAGGGCAGGCATGTCTCAGAGCTCCATCGTTATCAAGGGTGCGCGCGAGCACAACCTCAAGGACGTCGATGTCGTTATCCCGCGCGACGAGCTGGTGGTTATCACCGGGCTTTCGGGCTCGGGCAAAAGCTCCTTGGCGTTCGATACCATCTACGCCGAAGGCCAGCGCCGCTACGTGGAGAGCCTTTCCAGCTATGCCCGCCAGTTCCTGGGGCAGATGAGCAAGCCCGACTTGGACTCCATCGACGGCCTTTCGCCTGCTGTTTCCATCGACCAGAAAACCACCAGCAAGAACCCCCGATCCACCGTTGGCACGGTAACCGAGATCTACGACTACCTGCGCCTGCTGTTCGCGCGCGTGGGCGTGCCCCATTGCCCGGAATGCGGGCGCGAGATCAAGGCCCAGACCACCGACCAGGTCACCGACGACGTCATGGCGCTTGGCGTTGGCGAGCGGGCGCTCATAATGGCGCCGGTGGTTACGGGGCGCAAGGGCGAGTTCACCAAGCTGTTCCAAGACCTGCAGAAAGAGGGCTTCAGCCGCGTTCGCATCGACGGCGAGGTCACGAAGCTCGGCGGCGATCCCATCACCCTGAACAAGAAGCTCAAGCACTTCATCGAGGTCGTGGTAGACCGCGTGGTACTGAAGGAAAGTGCCCGCGGCCGCATTGCCCAGGCGGTTGAAGTTGCCTGCCAGCTTGCCGAGGGCCGCGTGCTGGTGAAGGTGATGCAGAAGGGCGAGGAAGCAGCCGATGTGGCCACCTCCTCGGGCGCAACCGGCGGCCTAGCACCGGGCGAGCACGTGTTCTCGCTGGCGCTTGCCTGCCCCGAGCACGGCCATTCCATGACCGAGCTGCAGCCGCGGGATTTCTCGTTCAACGCACCCTACGGCGCCTGCCCCGATTGCCTGGGCATCGGCAGCCGCGAAGAGGTTGACCCCAGCTTGGTGGTCCCCGACAAGTCGCTTTCCTTGGAAGAAGGGGCCGTGGCGCCGTTTCGCACGGGCAACTACTATCCGCAGGTCATGCGTGCCGTGCTGCTCCATTACGGGGTCGACCCGAAAACGCCTTGGGAAGACATCCCCAAGAAGGTCCAGAAAATCATGATGAACGGCGCCCCGGGTCAGAAGATCCGCGTGGACTACGTAACCGTGGACGGCCGCGAAACCTACTGGTTCATCGAGTGGGAGGGCATCTGCGAGGCGGTTATGCACCGCTACAAGGAAGCCAGCTCCGATCGCCAGCGCCAGAAGTACGAGCAGTACTTTTCCATCATCCCGTGCGCTACCTGCGGCGGCAAGCGCCTGAACCCCCAGATCCTGGCGGTAACGGTTGGCGGCAAGAGCATCCACGAGGTATGCGAGATGTCGTCGCTCGATTCGCTTTCGTTCTTCGAGGGGCTTGCTTTCGCCAAGGCGCAGCAGGCCATTGCCGTGCCCATCGTGAAGGAGATAAAAACCCGCCTGAAGTTTTTGGTGGATGTGGGCTTGGACTACCTTACGCTCGAGCGCGCCACCGCAACGCTTTCCGGCGGCGAGGCCCAGCGCATCCGCCTTGCCACCCAGATCGGCGCCGGCCTTATGGGCGTGCTCTACATCTTGGACGAGCCTTCCATCGGCCTGCATCAGCGCGACAACGAGCGCCTTATCGGCACGCTTGAGCATCTGCGCGATTTGGGCAATACCGTTGTGGTGGTGGAGCACGACGAGGACACCATCCGCAGCGCCGATTACGTCATCGACATGGGCCCGGGCGCAGGCGAGCTGGGCGGCGAAGTGGTTGCCGCCGGCACCCCTGAAGAGGTTATGCAGGTGGAAGGCTCCCTTACCGCGCAGTACCTGAGCGGGCGCAAGTGCGTGCCCATCCCCGCCGAGCGCCGCAAGCCCCGCCGCGGCTCAATCCAGCTGAAGGGCGCCACCGCCAACAACCTGAAGAAGGTCGACCTCACCGTTCCGCTGGGCACGCTCACGCTTGTTACCGGCGTTTCCGGCTCGGGGAAGAGCTCGCTTATCACCGATACGCTTGCCCCGGCCCTGGCCAACCGCGTGAACCATGCGCATCGCAAGGCCGGCGAGTACCGCCGCCTTCTGGGCGCCGAGCTTTTGGACAAGGTCATCAACATCGACCAGAGCCCCATCGGCCGCACGCCCCGCTCGAACCCGGCAACCTACATCGGTCTTTGGGACGACATCCGCGCGCTGTTCGCCAGCACGCCCGAGGCGAAGGCCCGCGGCTACGCGCCCGGGCGCTTCAGCTTCAACGTTGCCGGCGGCCGCTGCGAGGCATGCAAGGGCGACGGCCAGAAGAAGATAGAGATGCACTTCCTGCCCGACGTGTACGTGGACTGCGAGGTGTGCCAGGGCAAGCGCTACAACCGCGAAACGCTGGAGGTCACCTATCGCGGCAAGAACGTCTACGACGTGCTTGACATGACGGTGGATGAGGCGCGCAGCTTCTTCTCGAAGATCCCTGGGCTTGCCCGCAAGCTGGACACCCTGCACGATGTGGGGCTTGGCTATATCCGCCTTGGCCAGCCTGCCACCACGCTTTCCGGCGGCGAGGCCCAGCGCGTGAAGCTTGCCAGCGAGCTGCAGCGCCGCCAGACCGGCAAGACCTTCTACATATTGGACGAGCCCACCACGGGCCTTCATTTCGACGACGTGCGTCAGCTGCTGGAAGTGCTGCAGCGCTTGGTGGATGCCGGCAACACCGTGCTGGTGATCGAGCACAACCTGGACATCATCAAGGCGGCAGACTATGTGGTGGACCTTGGCCCCGAAGGCGGCAGCCGTGGCGGAACCATCGTTGCCCAGGGCACGCCCGAACAGATTGCCCAGGTCCCCGAAAGCCATACGGGCCGCTTCCTGGCGCGCATCTTGGATCCGTCTGCCGGCGCGGGGGCTGCGCGCGCTTAGCGGCGCGCTCGGCGTAGTATCGTTTCCACTATGAAGATGTCCCGTGAAAGAGCAGCGCTTGGCGTGTTCCTGTTCCTGGCCGTGGCGGCCTTGGGGGTGGTTATCGCCTACATCGTCACGTTCGGCCATTCGCTCAACGTCGCCGCCAGCAAGATCGACGACGCAGCCGGCAGCCTGGACGGCTACACGGCGCTGCTGTACCAGGGAACGGCAGACAGCCGCAGGGCAACGGTGGTGAACGACCCTGCGGGGGAAAGCGAGAACCTGGCCCCCCGTGCGCTGAACCGGCAGTCCTCGCAGAGGTCCGCGGAAAGCTCGGGCGACGAGGTGAGCGCCGCCCAGGCATCGAGCTCGGTGGGCGAGGGGCAGACCCAGCAGGGCAGCGTCTCGCTGTTCAGCTTGCGGGTTTCGTACGTGGAAAAGCAGGCCACTGTGGTCACGGTAGACGTTTCCCATCCCGAAGCCTACAACGAGCGCTGCATCGTCCGCGCCAACGGCAGGAGCTTCGGCTTCATCTACATCGACGAGGTTACCGCCTGGCAGAGCTACCTGCAGAAGCGCATCGCCGACTACAAGCTCTGCGGTGTCGACATGGTGGTGTGCGTTACCAAGGAAATCGGGCTGCTTTCCAGCTACCAGGGTGCCAGCATCGTCATCTCGCAGCAGGAAGAGGGCATCTCGCCGCATGGCGCCACGGTGCAGGGCGTCTTCTACGACGATGCCGTCCTGAAGGGGCAGGTTGGCTCCATCCTGGTTTCGCCTTCGCGCACCATCACCGCCAAGGACGTGTCTGCGGTATAGAAGCCGGCGGTTGCGCATGTTGCGCAACGCGGCCTGCCCGGAGGCGGCGCGTGCTGCACAGCGCAGCCGGTCAGCGGCAGCGGTGCGCGTTGCGAGCTCGCCCGGTTCAGCGGCTGAATCTGCTGTTTTTCGCTTTGAGGGTTACACGCGGGGGGCGATTTGCTATCATAGCGAAGTTGTCGCCCTGGACGGGTGGCAAGAGTCGCGTGCTCAAGTGCGGGCGTGGCGGAATTGGCAGACGCGCCAGGTTTAGGTTCTGGTGGGCAACCCCCGTGAAGGTTCAAGTCCTTTCGCCCGCACCAACGCGATCTACTGTGGTAACCAAGAAGGAGTTTATTCGTGAACATCAAAGTAGAGGCTCTCGAGAACAATCAGGTGAAGCTCAGCTTCGAGGTCGACGCTAAAGATGTCGACGCACGCATCAAGCGTACGTACCGCCAGGTAGCCAAGCGCTACAGCTTCCCCGGCTTCCGCCCTGGTAAGGCTCCTCGTCCCGTTATCGACAACATCATGGGCCTCGATGCGGTTCGCACCACGGTTACCGAAGATCTGGTCAACGAGGTTTACCCCCAGGCTCTCGAAGAGAACAACCTGGTTCCCCTGCAGCGCCCCGACTACCAGTACGAGCAGGATCTGGTGGAAGACCACAAGCCCTTCAACTTCACCGCAACCGTGCAGCTGAAGCCCGAGCTTGAGCTTTCCAGCTACGATCCGGTCGAGGTAGAGGTTCCCTCTGCCGAGGCAACCGACGAAGAGATCGACGCCCAGATCGAAGAGCTTCGCAACTACTACCACGACTTCAAGGACGCCAACGCCAACACCAAGGTGAAGCCCGGCGAGTTCGTCGAGCTCACCATGAGCGCCACCAACGCCAAGGGCGAAGAGGTTGCCGCATTCGCAGCCGACCACCGTCTGTACGAGCTTGGCCAGGGCGTTTACCCCGAGGCATTCGACGCAGAGCTCATCGGCCTGAAGAAGGGCGGCGAAAAGGAGTTCGACCTCGACCTCACCGATATGCACTCCGCTGTTACCGATACGCTCGACGAGAAGGGCACGTTCCACTTCAACGTCAAGGTAGAGGTAATCAAGAAGAAGATCGTTCCCGAGATCACCGAGGAATGGGCGAAGGAAACCTTCGGCTTCGAGGGCCTGGAAGACATGCGCGGCAAGATCGCCGACAGCATCAAGTCCCAGAAGGCTACCAGCATGAACGCCCGCAAGGAAAACGAGTGCCTGCTCGCTCTGGGCAACCGCATCGAGGGCGACCTGCCCGAGGCCATGCTGGAGCGTCAGGAAACCGAGAACCTGCAGAACTTCTACGGCCAGCTTTCCCGCATGGGCCTTACGTTCGACAAGTACCTCTCCGCAATGGAGATGACGCCCGACCAGTTCAAGGAAGACAACAAGAAGCAGGCAGCCGACACGGTTCGCCAGGATCTTGCCCTTGACGCATGGGCCCGTCATTACGACATCAAGGCAACCGAGGAAGAGGTTCACAACGAGTTCGCCCAGGCCGACCTGGACGATCCGGATGCCATCGAGGAAACCTGGCGCAAGGAAGGCCGCCTGCCCATGATCCGCGAGAGCATCGTGCGCGCCAACGCCATGCGCGATGTTGTGGCCAAGGCCAAGGTTACCGAGGTTGAGGCAACCAAGGAAGCCGATGCCAAGTAGAGCCTGAGCTCTTATCTGATACGTTGAGACGCAAAGGGCAACTGCCAAATTCGGCGGTTGCCCTTTCGATCCATAAATGACCTGTCGCATTTGCTGCGGCGCGCCTGAACGAAAAGAGGCACCAATGTTTACCAACCCCCTTCAATCAGCGCTTATCCCTTACGTAGTAGAGCAGTCGCCCCGCGGCGAGCGCAGCTACGACATCTACTCCCGCCTGCTCAACGAGCGCATCGTGTTCCTGGGCGAGCCCATCGACGACGCCGTGGCCAACACCGTTGTGGCGCAGCTTCTGCATCTTGAGTCGGTAGACCCCGACAAGGACATCTCGCTGTACGTGAACTCTCCCGGCGGCTCTGTTTCCGCTGGCTTGGCCATCTACGACACCATGCAGTACATCAAGTGCGACGTTTCCACCATCTGCATGGGCATGGCGGCATCCATGGGCTCGGTGCTCCTGTGCGCCGGCGCCCCGGGCAAGCGCATCATCCTGCCGAACGCCCAGGTTATGATCCATCAGCCCATGGGCGGCTCCGGTGAGCGCACCCAGCAGACCGATTTCCAGATCCTTGCCACCGAGATGAAGAAGACGCGCGACCGCCTGGAGGGCATCATCGCCAAGCACTGCGGCCAGCCTGTCGAGCGCGTGCATGCCGATTCCGAGCGCGACAACTGGATGACCGCCGAAGAGGCCTGCGCCTACGGCTTGGTAGACAAGGTTGTTGCCTCCCGCTTCGGTTCCGAAGAAAAGAAAGCGGAGTAAGAATGGCAGATCAGACGGGAACCCCCCTTCCCACAAACGAGAACATCCATTGCACGTTCTGCGGGAAAACGCCTGATCAGGTTAATGCCATGATCTCGGGCCCGAACGGCATCTTCATCTGCGATGAGTGCATCTCGCTTTCGGCCGAGGCCATGATGGCCGACCTGAACATGCGCGGCCTGGAATCCGATGCCTTGAACCATGTGCTGCAGATCACGGCCGACACCGACGAGGCTATTGAGGGCCAGGGTGCTCCCAGCTTCGAGAACCTGCCCACTCCTCGCCAGCTGTTCGAGCAGCTCTCCGAGCATGTGGTCGGTCAGGAAGATGCGAAGCGCGCCCTTTCCGTTGCGGTGTACAACCACTACAAGCGTGTGAGCCTGGGCGAAACCGCCAACCCCGGCGATGTGGAGCTTGCCAAGAGCAACATCATGCTTCTTGGCCCCACCGGCTCGGGCAAAACGCTGCTCGCGCAGACGTTGGCGCGCACGCTGAAGGTCCCCTTCGCCATCGCCGACGCCACTACGCTTACCGAGGCGGGCTATGTCGGCGAAGACGTTGAGAACATCCTGCTCAAGCTCATCACGGCGGCCGATTTCGACATCGCCCGTGCCGAGGTGGGCATCATCTACATCGACGAGATCGACAAGGTTGCCCGCAAGGCGGAAAACCTCTCCATCACGCGCGATGTTTCCGGCGAGGGCGTTCAGCAGGCGCTGCTGAAGATCGTCGAGGGCTGTGAGGCTTCCGTGCCCCCGCAAGGCGGCCGCAAGCACCCCCAGCAGGAGCTTATCCATATCGACACCACCAACATCCTGTTCATCTTGGGCGGGGCCTTCGTCGGCTTGCCCGACATCATCGCCGAGCGCGTTGGCAAGACCAGCATCGGCTTCGGCTCCGACATGCCCGAATCCAAGCGTGCCGCCGATGCCGAGCTGCTTTCCCAGGTTCTTCCCGAAGACCTGCACAAGTTCGGCATGATCCCCGAGTTTGTGGGGCGCATCCCGGTGGTTACCGCCTTGAAGGAGCTTTCCGAGGAAGACCTGGTGCGCGTGCTCACCGAGCCTAAGAACGCCCTGGTGAAGCAGTACAAGGTGATGTTCGGCTACGAGGATTCCGAGCTGGTGTTCGAAGACGATGCCCTTACCGCCATCGCCGAAAAGGCCATCGAGCACCAAACCGGTGCCCGCGGCCTGCGCAGCATCTGCGAGAACGCGCTCATGGACATCATGTACGAGCTTCCCGAGCACGAGGGCCACACCCGTGTGGTTATCCGCCGTAGCGACATCGAAGGCGCCACGAAGCCCGAAATCGAGCACATCGAACCCGCCAAGAAGAAGAGCGCCTCGAAAAAGCAGAGCGCTTAGCTGGCATACCCGGCCGCCGCACGTGCTTTTTGGGCAATGCGGCGGCTTTTGCTGTTTAATAGTTACTCAGAACACGAACGACCATGGGAAGGATTGGCATGGCATCAGACAAAAAGGGCGATCAGTCTTACCAAGACTGGGAAAAGCCGCTTTTCGACGCCTGGAAGGAAAAGGGGTATTTTCAGCGCACGCCTGGCTTCGGCAAGAACGGCGCAGATACCTACACCATCGTTATCCCGCCTCCTAACGTTACCGGCATGCTCCATATGGGCCATGCCCTGAACGACACCATCCAAGACACCTGCATCCGCCATGCGCGCATGCAGGGCTACCAAACCCGTTGGGTCCTTGGCACCGACCATGCCGGCATCGCCACCCAGACCAAGGTCGACAAGAAGCTTGCCGAAGAGGGCATTTCCCGCTTGGAGATCGGGCGCGAGAAGTTCATCGACGCCTGCTGGGATTGGCGCGAAGACTACGGCAACACCATCGTCCGCCAGATTGCGGGCATGGGCTGCTCGTGCGACTATTCCGACGAGCAGTTCACCATGTCGCCCGAATACGCCCATGCAGTGCGCAAGGTGTTCTGCGATTGGTACCACGATGGCCTTATCTACAAGGGCCGCCGCATCGTGAACTGGTGCCCGTCCTGCACCACGGCCATCGCCGACGACGAGGCGGAGTACGTGGACGAGAAGGGCCACCTTTGGTACCTTCGCTACCCGCTTTCCGAGCCGGTAGACGGCATTGAATACGTTGTTGTTGCCACCACGCGCCCCGAAACCATGCTGGGCGATACCGGCGTTGCGGTAAGCCCGAAGGACGAGCGCTACAAGAACCTGGTCGGCAAGACCATCGACCTGCCCATCGTCGGCCGCAAGATCCCCATCTTCGCGGACTACTACGTAGATTCCGAGTTCGGCACCGGCTGCGTGAAAACCACCCCGGCGCACGACCCGAACGACTACGCCATGGGCCAGCGCAACAACCTGGAGCAGATCAACGTGTTCGACGAGCATGCGGTGGTTGTTGAAGGCTACGGCAAGTTCAGCGGCATGACGCGCGACGAGGCTCGCGAGGCCATCGTGGCCGAGTTCGAGGCGCTGGGCCTGCTCGACCATGTTGAAGACCACGATCATTCCGTCATGACGTGCTATCGCTGCCACACCAAGCTGGAGCCTTGGCTGTCCGAGCAGTGGTTCGTTGCCGTCGATCGCCTGAAGAAGCGCGCCGCCGAAGTGGTGGAAGACGGCTCTATCCAGTTCCATCCCGCTCGCTGGAAGCAGGTGTACCTGGACTGGCTGGAGAACCTGAAGGACTGGTGCATTTCCCGTCAGCTGTGGTGGGGGCATCGCATCCCCATGTTCTACTGCGATTCCTGCGGTTGGGAAGACGCGCTGATGGAAGATACCGACGTGTGCCCCAAGTGCGGCGGCCACGTGCATCAAGACGAAGACGTGCTGGACACCTGGTTCAGCTCGCAGCTGTGGCCGTTTGCCACGCAGGGCTGGCCCGAGGATACGGCCAAGCTGCAGCCGAACTATCCCACCCAGGTGCTCTCCACCGCCCGCGACATCATGGGCCTGTGGGTTGCGCGCATGGTTATGTCGTCGCTGTACTTCACCGACCAGATCCCGTTCAAGGACGTTATCATCCACCCCACGGTTATGGCAGCCGACGGCAAGCCCATGTCCAAGAGCCGTGGCAACGGCGTTGACCCGCTGAAGCTGATGGAAGACTACGGCGCCGACGGCATGCGCTTTGGCCTGCTTATGCAGGTTACGGGTGCGCAGGACCTGAAGTTCAACGAGAATAAGCTGGTCAGCAGCCGAAACTTCGCCAACAAGGTGCGCAACGCCGCGCGCTTCGTGAACATGAACCTGGAAGGCTTCGAGCCGGGGGCGCCTGTGCCGGCAACCCCCGCCGACCGCTGGATCTTCAGCCGCTTGGCGCGCCTGGTGGCAACGCTGGACGAGGCTTACGAAAACTTCGAGTTCGCCGACATTGCCCGCGAGCTGTACGCCTTCTTCTGGAACGAGTTCTGCGACTGGTACATCGAGCTTTCCAAGCCCCGCCTGAACGCCGGTGGGGAAGAGCGCGCCACGGTTCAGCGCAACCTGGTGTTCGTTCTGGACACCGCGCTTCGCCTGCTGCACCCCGCTATGCCCTTCGTTACCGAGCAGATCTACCAAGAGCTGCCGGGCGCAAAGGATTCCGAGTACCTTATGATGGCGTCTTGGCCAGAGGCTTCCGAGCTTGCCAAGTACATCGACCCCGAGGCCGAGCGCATGGTAACCATGGTTACGCAGGCGGTTTCCGGCATCCGCTCCATCCGCGCCCGCTACGGCATTTCCCCGCGCGAGCAGCTCGATGTTGTGGTTAAGGCTCAAACCGCCGAAGCGGCAGAGCTGTTCAGCAGCCAGCAGGAGCTTATCAGCACTATGGCGAACACCTTGGTTTCCGCCGTTTCCCAGCAGGCGGAGCGCCCCGCTGAATCCAGCGTGGCCTTGGCCGATGGGGTAGAGGTGTACGTTGCGCTTTCCGGCTTGGTCGATTTCGAGGCCGAACAGGCTCGCATCACCAAGGAAATCGGCAAGCTGGAAAAGGACCAGGTGAAGTTCAGCAAGAAGCTTTCCAACCCTGGCTTCCTCTCCAAGGCTGCACCCGAGGTTATCGAAAAGGATCGCGCCAAGCTCGAGGGCATCGAAGATCGTCTTGCGCGCTTGCGCTCCGAGCTTGCCGAAATCGCTCAGGAAGGATAGTGCTTCATGGGTTCTATTACGTCTCAATTCCTTTCAGGGGAGCTGCAAATGGTTCTTGTTGCCGTCGTGGTTATGATCATCCTTCTGTACGTTCTTTCCATTTTCTGGTCGGTCCGTGATGCTCAGTCGCGCGGTTTCGGCTGGGCATGGGGCTTGCTCGCCATCTTCCCGCTTGTGGGATTGGTGGTGTACTGCATCGTCCGCCCGCCGCTGCTCCAGGCCGACCGTGAAGAGCAGGACTTGGAGCTTGCCCTGAAGCAGCGCGAGCTTATGAAGTACGGCGACTGCGGCAACTGCGGTTACCCGGTAGAGGCCGATTACGTTCTGTGCCCGAACTGCCATACGCGCTTGAAGAACCTGTGCCCAACCTGCCGTCACGCGCTTGACCCTGCGTGGTCGGTTTGCCCGTACTGCACTACTAAGATCCGATAAGCAGTCACCATATGCTATGGTGATTCGAGCCGCCTGGTTGGGCGGCTCGTTCATTGTCGGCGATGTGGGCGCACAAGCTTTGCCCGCCGCAAGAAAGGAAACGATTGTGGAAGTCATACTCCCTGATGGTTCGAAGAAAACCCTTGAGGAAGGCGCTACGGTATACGATGTTGCCGCATCTATCGGCACCGGTCTTGCCAAGGCTGCTCTAGCCGGCAAGATCAACGGCGAGATGGTCGACGTTACCGCCCCTGTTGCCGACGGCGATTCCATCGAGATCGTTACCGCCAAAAGCCCCGAGGCCCTTGGCCTTATGCGCCACTCCTGCGCGCACATCATGGCGGAAGCCGTGCAGGAGCTGTTCCCCGGTGCGCAGATCGCCTACGGCCCTTCCACCGATGATGGCTATTACTACGACTTTGCGCTGCCGCAGAACATCTCTTCCGACAATTTCGAGGCCATCGAGAAGAAGATGGCTGAAATCGTGAAGGCCGATGAGCCTTTCGTCCGCGAGGTGGTTACGCTTCAGCAGGCGAAAGAAATTTTCGCCGATCAGCGTTTCAAGAGCGAGCATATCGACGACTTGGCCGACCAGGAGATCACGGTATACCGCCACGGCAACTTCGTGGACCTGTGCCATGGCCCGCATGTTCCCTCTGCCGGAAAGATCGGCGCGTTCAAGATGATGAAGCTCGCTGGTGCCTATTGGCGCGGCGATGCCAAGAACGAGCAGCTGCAGCGCCTGTACGGCACGGCGTTCTTCAAGAAGGCCGAGCTTGCCGAGTACCTGCATAACCTCGAAGAGGCGGAAAAGCGCGACCATCGCCGCATCGGCCGCGAGATGGACATCTTCATGATGCGCGAAGAGGCTCCGGGCTTCCCGTTCTTCCTGCCCAACGGCATGACGCTGAAGAACACGCTTTTGGAGTACTGGCGTGAGATCCATAAGAAGGCCGGCTATGTGGAGATCTCCACGCCGCTTATCATGAACAAGCAGCTGTGGGAAACCTCTGGCCACTGGGACCACTACAAGGACAACATGTACTCCACCCTCATCGATGGGGAAGAGTACTGCGTAAAGCCCATGAACTGCCCCGGTGGCGTTCTGGTGTACGCTGCGCACCCGCACAGCTACCGCGACCTGCCCATCCGCGCCGGCGAGATCGGCCTGGTGCATCGCCACGAGCTTCGCGGCGCCCTGCACGGCCTGTTCCGCGTTCGCTGCTTCAACCAGGA
>CAVDWN010000013.1:0-14843 GCA_963612535.1 Sphaerochaetaceae bacterium | reverse complement strand
GATGATAAGAAGAATCCGGCGAAGTGATTTGCGTTTTCCCAGGTCAGAGGATTTCAGGTTTCGCAACGAGGCCGAAAATGTAATTGAGTGATAAGAAGAAAGCAACCTCCACCTTTTCATTGATCCGATAGACCAAAAATCCCCAAAGAATTTTGCTCTATCGCTTTATTCCAGGCCAATAGACCAAAAAAACGACCGATATTTTGGTCTATTGGCGAAGTATGTGAGCATCCGCTGAACAGGGGCGATCTTGCCCCGTTCGTCACCTTGTTTTCAGAGTTGATTGTGGATGCGATGGAAGGCATGCTGAACTCCCTGCAGAAAAAGCAGCGCAACTTGGCCGATGCTGTTGACGCGGTGAATCGCGGAATCGCCACTGAAGAAGGGGACGCCGGGTTGCGGAGCGTGGCAGTTATCTTGGCGCAGGCTGCGTTGTTCTCGGAAAACGGCGTAACCACCGAAGAGCTTTGCGCGGCAGCCGAAATGTTCGCGCCCAGCACGGCACGACTATGCAATCTGTCGTGGCAGACGGCCTGCTAGGCAATTTGGCTTAACTCTTGTTTGATATGCGGAAACGCCCTGGATAGCCTTGTATAATCAAGCGCATAACCTCTTGAAAGGCCGTTGTATGTCGCTTTCGAAAAAACTATTCAGCATCTTCTTCTCTTTGGTTTTAGCGATGGGCTTGCTCCCATGCTTTGCCTATGCTGATTCCTCTGTTGGCAGCGAAGGGGCTTCGCAGGGAGCCGCTACCGATCTTAACGATGAGGATGATGCTGGCGGCGATGATGACAAGGGCACTTCTACCCAACCTGATAACAGCGAGGGCTCAAGCGAGGATTCTGCTGCTGAGCAGGGAGGCAGTACCAACTCGGCTACGACGCTCGACAGCGAGTCCTCAAACGCGGCGGATAACGACGCATCTGGCAAAACGGCCTATTCCGAAGAAGACAATTCTGTGGCCTTGGGAAACAGGGCTATTTCGGCTCTTCCGTCCTTTTCTTACCGCACATACCTTTCGACCGGCAAATGGTCGAGTACGGTGAGCAATGGGAAGACTTCGGGCAATACTCGAGGGAATAGCTCCGTTGGGTGCATCGGGATTTCCTTCAAGGATTCATCCTACTCGTTGGCGGGGACCTACCTTATTTCCGGGGAAACTAAATCGCGTAGCTTTTCTGGCGAGGGGAGTTGCGAGATCGGAATCGCTGATAAGACAAAGCAGCTCAGTTCGTTTTCTCTGAAGGCATCAAGTTCATCTGGGAAGACTGAATTCGATGTTTGCTATCGCGTTTACCTTGAGCATTACGGCTGGCTTGCCTGGGCGTCAAATGGCGAAATGGCTGGCACCAACGACCCTTCTCTTAAAATCCTTGCTGTTCAGATCGAATTGGTGAACAAGGGCGAATCTCCCTCTTCGGATACGGCATCTTCTAATGAGACCTCATATATTGAGAACAATAATCTCGTCTCTATTTCCGCCCACGTGCAGAACATCGGCTGGATGGCCTCTGTGGGCGAGGGCTCGGTGGCGGGCACCACGGGCCGCGGCCTGCGCATGGAGTCGCTCCGGGTGTCCCTGGGCTCCCAGGCGGGCTCCGGCTCGGTGGAGCTGCGCGGGCACGTGGCGGGCACAGGCTGGCAGGGCTGGAGGTCCGGCTCCTGCGGCACCACCGGCCAGGGCCGCGCGCTGGAGGCCGTGTGCATGAGGCTCACCGGCGCCGCCGCGTCCCAGTACGACATCTGGTACCGCGTGCACTGCGCCGACACCGGCTGGACGGGCTGGGCCAGCAACGGCGACGAGGCCGGCTCCCAGGGCTTCGCCCGAGACGCCCAGGCCGTCGAGGTGCGCCTGCTGCCCAAGGGCTCCGACGCCCCCGGCGACACCTCCGGCGCGTTCGCGACCTGCGGCGTGACCAGCACCGCCCACGTGCAGAACATCGGCTGGATGGCCTCGGTGGGCGAGGGCTCGGTGGCGGGCACCACGGGCCGCGGCCTGCGCATGGAGTCGCTCCGGGTGTCCCTGGGCTCCCAGGCGGGCTCCGGCTCGGTGGAGCTGCGCGGGCACGTGGCGGGCACAGGCTGGCAGGGCTGGAGGTCCGGCTCCTGCGGCACCACCGGCCAGGGCCGCGCGCTGGAGGCCGTGTGCATGAGGCTCACCGGCGCCGCCGCGTCCCAGTACGACATCTGGTACCGCGTGCACTGCGCCGACACCGGCTGGACGGGCTGGGCCAGCAACGGCGACGAGGCCGGCTCCCAGGGCTTCGCCCGAGACGCCCAGGCCGTCGAGGTGCGCCTGCTGCCCAAGGGCTCCGACGCCCCCGGCGACACCTCCGGCGCGTTCTTGAACAAGTCTGGGCAGAACCTTAAGTTCAAGGTCCTATACGGCGGTTCTGAGGTTGCTTCGACCTCGACCGATAACGGTTCGTTCCGCTATGTACTCCCCTCTGCTGCCACGCCAAGCAAGGTGACCATTTCGTATGAGTCCGGCTCGTATAAAACCCTTCAGATTGGCAAATCCGGCGCCGTTTCGAAGGGCGGCGAGGTTCTTGCCTCCCAGGCAGGGGCTGCCCTGGGAGACCCGAATGGCGATACCATTTCTGTTCGTTATGGCTCTGCGGAGGTTGCGACGATAACCCTTTGCAGGTCAAGCAACATAGCGGCGCTGTATATCACCAGCGACGACCCTGTAAACCAGGGCCGCAGCTACGTTGATGGCAGCCCTGACCATTCCCTTTCGGCAACCGGGTCTATGACAATGGTCGATTCATCCGGTGCGGTTGTTTACGATGGCGATCTTACGCAAATTAAGGGCAGGGGCAACACTACGTGGTCTTGCACGAAGAAGCCCTACCAGATCAAGCTTTCCAAGAAGACCGACCTTTTGCAGTCTGGTTCGAAGGACAACAAGAACAAGACTTGGGTTTTGCTTGCCAACGCTTTCGATATGACTGGCCTTAGGAACTTGACGGCTTACAACATCGCCAGCGTGATAGGCGTTAAAAGTGCCATTCAATCTAGGCCGGTAGACCTTTTCTACGATGGCGAGTTCCGGGGAACCTACCAGCTTTGCGAAAAGGTGCAGATCAACACAGGTAGGGTGGATGTCTACAACCTTGAGGATGATGTCGACGATCTAAACGAAGACATTTCTTCGCTGCCACGTGCGAAGGCGACGAACAAATACGGCAATACCTTCCAGTACACGAAAGGCGTAGTAGACCCTGAAGACATTACCGGTGGTTACCTGGTTGAGTATGACCCAGGGCGCTACACTTCCGAAGCTTCATGGTTCAAAGTGAAGCTAGGATCTAAGGAAGTAGCCTTTGTTTGTAAGAGCCCCGAGTATTGGTCTTACGCGCAGGCGAAGTACTTAAGCGAGTATTTTCAGGAAGCGTTCAACGCTATTTCTTCCGGTGGCGTAAACCCGGATACTGGCAAGAAAACCACTGACTACTTTGACGAAGATGCGGTGGCTAGTTTGTATTGGCTATGTGAGATGTCACTTAACAGTGATGGGTTCAACTATTCGTCTACCTATGTCTACAAAGATCGGGATGGCTCGGATTCGGCTAAGCTGACATTTGGTCCGGCCTGGGATTTTGACAATGCATTCGGCAATCCCGAGAAATTTAGCGGCGCGCTTCTTTCTACCGATTGGTGGTTTACGAGGCAGAGCACCGATTTAGGATCGTTCTTTTATAGCGACTACTACCTAAAGCAATCTATCGATTCCTATCGAAATACAGCAGTAAATACAGCGCGTAAATACCTTACGGACGGTTCGTACAGCTCTGTAGCAGAAAGCATTTCATCATCTCTGGTTCTTAATGATTACCTTTGGGGTTCGAACTCGGAAACCGCAGCCACGCTGAAATACTGGCTACTTCAGCGCCTCGACTGGATAAGGTCGCAGTGGTGATGCTGCTTGCATTTAGCTCGAACTATTTTAGTAAGGGGGAGTAGGCATGATATTTTGGATTACTGGTTTGCTTGCAGTGGTTGCGATGTACTTCATTTTTAGGTATCTGAAAACCGGAAAGACTACCGATGCCAATACAGACGCGCCTTTATTCGGTTTGGTTGTTTTTACTTACAGTGTCATTTTGCAATACTGTCTTAAGAGCGATTCTGGAGCGTCTTCGATTATGGCAAATGGCATCACGCTGACCTTTATCATTGTCGCCTTTTTGGACAATGCGAAAGATGGCGGTGTTTTTTCTGGTCGGATTCTGGATAAGGTGATTCGAAATCAAGGCCACGCAAGGTTTTGTTGATGTTTCTAAGCGCAGCAGCGGTTGTTGTCTTCGCGATATTTGTGTCATGGGTCATTCAATGCTTGCTGCTAAGCTGACCATTTCACCTACCCTGAATCGATCGACGCACCTCTTTAGCGCGAAGTGAAATATGCAGTACTTTTTAACAAATCTGATCGTTCCGATGGTTGTATTCGTAATCGCAATCTCCTTCTCCGTGCTAATTGCTTATCTCTTAACCGGGGATCAGATTGGGGAATTCGAAGACCTGTACACTCTGGATCTCTTTGTTCTTGTTGTGGGCTTCGTATTCCAATGCCTATTTAAGGACGATCAATTCGCGTCTGCTGTGATTTCGGACACGTTAGGCCTAACGTTCTTCGTCGTCGCTATCCTTATTGAAAAAAGGGGTTGCAACGGACTTGCGTTTGGGAAGTTGCCGGAGGGAACAGGCGCAAGAGCAGGTTGTAAAGGCCTTGGATTGATGCTTCTCAATGCATCGGTGATAGTTCCTCTGTGCCTGTTATTCTCGTGGGCATTCCAGACTGTTAACTACTATGGTGAATATGTACGTGGTTATGTGTTGATCTTGCTATGCTCAACTCTCATGTCGCTTGCTGCAATTTCCTTCTCCGTGCTGATTGCTTATCTATTTACCGGGGAGCAGATTGGGGAACCTGGGGAACCTTATGTTCTAGGATTGTTCGGCCTGGTTATTGGTTTTGCCCTGCAGTATATTTGCCGAGATTGTGCGTATATACCTACTTTGGCTCAGAATGCCGTAAATATAGTGATTATTGTTATTACCTTCCTCGACAAGTCGGGACCGCAGCGGCTTCATTCCTTGACCAGTGAGCCGCCGGGAATGCTCTTGAATGCGCTTGTGGTGGTTTTCCTCGGCTATATCGCTTCTGGGCTGTTTCAATATATTCTCGATGGCCAGGAATTTATCAACTGGCTGAATATTGCACGTTCCGCTTAGCGAAGCATTGTCCACGTTGCGAGTGCGTAGGTTCCTGGTTGTGCCGCTAATAGAGGCGCTTGACAGCGGGTTATCTAAGCCTAGTCGGATCTTGTGAGCCTCCCATTTAGACTGCGAAACGGGCCAGATAAACCGTCATAGCAAGAATCGCTTGCGAACCGCGACGATAATGAATGCTGGACTCCAAGAGTCAAATTAGAGGATTGGCTGACAGGTGTGTTCAGCCGCCACTCTGCATTGCGGTAAAAGAAGGGAAGGCAACATGAGAATAAGCTAGGATGTAGAGAAGATTAAATTTGAAGAGCAGCACCAACACTTGGCTTATCGACAAATCGCAGCCGACCGCAAAGGGTTAAGTATATGTATTACGTTAACGACAGACTCGTTGAGCTTCATCGAATCTTTGACCAAAATAAGCGCGAGGGTTACCTGAGGCTCGACCTCAACGAAAACCCTATAGGGCTTACGCAAGAATTCATCGACGAGGTGCTTTCCGGCGTTACACCTGGGATGGTTGCTCAGTACCCTGAGACCCTTGAGTTTACCGAGTTTCTCGCTGATCGACTAGGCACCGACATAGAGCACCTCTCACTAGTGAATGGGTCGTCTGAGGGCATCCGTAACATCATTGAAGCGTTTACCTCGCCGGGAGGCAGAATCGTTTGCGTGGCACCCTCCTACGCAATGTTTCAGGTTTACTCGGAGATGTATGGCCGCGAGTTTGTTTCTGTTCCTTATCACGACGATCTTACTATGGACATTAAGGACATTGTTGCCGCACTAACTGCTGATACGCAGCTGCTCATTCTGGTGAACCCAAACAACCCTATGGGGAATGCCTATACCGCAGAAGAGCTTGAGACCCTTTTTGGCGAGGCTTCCAAACGCGAGATCACAGTGCTTGTGGACGAGGCCTACCACTATTTCTGCCCGGAGACTTCGATCGATTATGCTCTTACTCACGAGCATATCTTTGTGACGCGCACCTTCTCGAAGCTTTTCTCGCTTGCTGGGGCACGTCTGGGCTATGTTGCTGGTTGGCCCGAGGGTGTGGCCCTCGTCCAGAAGCTTAATACACCTCACAATGTAAATATGTTTGCACTTCGCTTTGCTGAGGCGATTTTGAAAAAGGATGGCATGCTCGAATCGATGATCGCCGACCAGCTCGATGGTAAGGCATGGCTTGTTGAACAACTTGATAAAATCGGCTATTCGTATCGAACCAGCGAAGGTAACTTTATGTTTATCAAGCCCTTCACAAGCGCTTCCGAAGTCGTTCGACGGATGAAAGCGGAGAGGGGTATTCTTATCAAGGAATACGACGGTATCGGAGAGTTCGGCAGTTGTCTGCGCGTAACAACCGGCCCCAAGCCTGCGATGGAACGCTTTTTTGCGGCGCTTCTTGATCTGGATAGGGTATAGCCATGACCAAGGTAATTACTTATGGTACTTATGATCTGCTGCACTATGGGCATATACGTTTGCTAGAGAGGGCCAAGGCTCTAGGCGATTATTTGATCGTGGGCGTAACGGCAGAGGATTTCGACAAAGTTCGTGGCAAGATCAATGTTGAACAATCGCTGGTTGAGAGAATGGAAGCGGTTCGCGCAACCGGTCTAGCCGATGAGATTATCGTTGAGGAATACGAGGGGCAGAAGATAGATGATATCCGACGTTATGATATTGATATCTTTACCGTTGGTTCAGACTGGGTAGGCAAATTTGATTATCTGAATGAGTATTGCGAAGTTGTTTACCTTGATCGTACTGAAGGGGTTTCCAGCACAGAGATCCGCAGCCAGCGCGCAATGCTCAAGGTTGGATTTGTTGGGGACGGGCCTGTTCTGGACAAGTATCTGGCGGAAAGCTCTTTCGTCAACGGCGTAGAGATTGCTGGGCGGCTATCTATCGGTCGCGCTTTTTCGTTTGAGGATGAGTTTGCATGCCTGCTCAATAACGTTGATGCAATCTACCTGGCAACGCATCCAGATGGTCATGTTCCGCAGATCAGGAAAGCAATAGCGGCGGGGGTTCATGTATTGTGCGAATCACCGATCGCGAAAACCGCAAGGGAGGTTAAGGACCTTCAGCGTGCGGCATCGGAAGCGGGTCTTGTGCTTATGGATGCTATTAAGACTGCGTACGCTACGGCCTATTCTCGGTTGTTGCTTCTAGCTAAGAGCGGACGAATAGGAAAGGTTGTTTCCGTTGATGCGACCTGCACCAGCTTGCGGCCTTTTGATAATGAGAACGAAGCCTGTTCAAATAATTGGGGAGCAATGGATACTTGGGCTCCTACTGCTCTTCTGCCCATCGTCCAACTGCTTGGAACTGAATGGGAGCGCGTCGATATAGCTGCCGGCTATGGAGATAAGGGGAAAGGGCGTGACGCCTTTGCCCGTGTAACCTTTGAATACCCTGAAGCTGTGGCTTCCTTTAAGGTTGGCTCTGCAGTGAAGGCTGAGGGCGATTTGGTGATTGCCGGTACCGAAGGCTACATTTACGTACCTGCCCCTTGGTGGAAGACGGACTACTTTGAGATCCGTAGGGAAGATCCGAATAATAACAAGAGATATTTTTATCAGCTTGATGGCGAGGGTATACGTTATCAATTGGTGGCTTTTGTTCGCGCAATAGAAAAAGGGGCATCTTTATCGGGGGTGTCGAGTGATGATTCAGTCGCAATAGCGAGGATAATGGAGGAATTTGCGTCTAAGCGCAACGTAATCAGTCTTGGTTTGATTTAACTTGTACGGCGAAAATAGCCTTGGCGTCCGTTTGGCGTGCTCGTGGTTGTCAAGACTGGGCTATTGGCATCCGGGTTTGTGTTCTTGTCGGCTGCATTGCGAAAGAAAAACAATTGGTCTTCGGAAAGTAAATAAGTGAATAGGGTGTATGGATGTTTGATCCCAAGGTTCAAATATTAATGTCTATTTATAGGCCGAATATTGAATATCTTACGGAGCAGTTGCAGTCGATTGATAAACAGACCTATCAGAATCTTGAGCTTGTTGTATACAACGACGATCCTGATTCGCCTACCGACAGTGTGGTATTTGAGCGCAACCTTACCAATGTTTCGTGGCGCTTTTTGCCTGGCCGTGGTTCCAACTTAGGCTATGAGAAGGCTTTCCAATATCTTATCGAGGAATCGGACGCTGATTATTTGTTTTTCTGCGATCAGGATGATGTTTGGCTCCCATCGAAAATCGAAAAGTGTGTTAAAGGGTTGGTCCGAGACGGGTCTCTGGCGATTGTGACGGACAGGGCGCTTATTGACGAAAACGGAGAAGTATACTGCTCTAGTGCGAGGAGGGCTTCAAAGTCTCCCTCTGAACTATGGAATACGGGGGACGATATTGCTAAGTACAACCTCTTTATTCCGTATGCCTTGGGGATGAGCATGGGGCTTAATGGGCGATTTGCACGTTCGGTAATGCCGGTCTCTGATTATACAGGGCATGATAAATGGCTGATCAGCTGTGCTTCGGCACAGGGAATTGTTTCGTACATCGATGAGCCTCTTGTTTTGTATAGGAGACATGGACGGAATGTCACTGGAGTCCTAAAAGGCATTGATAGCAAGGCTGATTACTACAGGCTTAGGCCAGAATCGCAGCATCACATTATCCTTGATTTTTTAGAAAGATATCCTGGGTTTAGAGACAAAGATGAGGTATTAGCTTTTTCGAATGCGCGTATTAGTAGGAATGTATGCGATTTGTATAGGTATAGATATCTTGCGCCTGAAATAGCATGGTTCGAGATAGTGCTGAAATGCCTGCCCTCTCCACTTTTCTCCTGCCTGGTCAAAGCTGCTCGTATATTAAAGCAGGACAGGTAGTATTCTGAAACATGACATTAAACTTAGAGCCATTGCTGTGGATTCAGCTTTCTTTGGCTTTCCGAATGTTCTTGCACCGGGGAACTTCTGTACGCTATATCGCTAGAGTGGGGGCGTCTTGCTCGATAAAAATGGTCTCAACATGACAGTTGATATTCTCATGGCTACTTATAATGGGGAAAGATATCTCGAAGAGCAGATACGATCAATTCAAGCGCAAACATTTACAAGCTGGCGCTTATTGATATCTGATGATTGCTCGACTGACGGAACGTTGGGAATCATTCAACGTCTGGCTGGCGCGGATGACCGTATCCAATTAGTCTCGTCGGGTACTCGCAAAGGTGGCGCGAAGGAGAATTTCTTTTATTTGATGTCGCAATCGACTGCTGATTATGTTTTCTTTTGCGATCAGGACGATGTCTGGCTGCCGGACAAAATGGCACTTTCTCTCGAGCACATGTTGAAGAATGCGATTGCGAGCAAGCCAAATTGCCTTTATACGGATCTGGCGATTGTGGATAGATGCCTGAACACGATGTATGAATCCCGATTTGCCAAGGCAGGGGTTTCGGGAAAGGACAACTTCGCATCGCTTCTTTTCGAAAACAGGTTGACGGGATGTACCGTCCTGGTTGATCGGGCTCTTTTGCGGAGGGCGATGCAATGCTTCGATCTGGAGTCGGTGATAATGCATGATTGGTGGGTTGGGCTTATAGCCGTTTCACAAGGAAGGTTAATTCGTTTCGAACGCGTGACTATGCTATACCGGCAGCACGAGGCAAATGTAGTCGGTGAGCAGAAGAAAACAATCAAACAGCTTGTTGTGGGAGCCAAAGAGGGCTTTAGTCGAAAGATAGCGCAGGCGTCATACTTTATTGAGTGCTACAAGGAATACTTGACAAAGCATGACCTTGATTTCGCCCAGCAGCTTTCACGATTTGCAAAACTATCTTTGCCGAAACGGCTCAGCTTGATTAACTCTAATGGATTATGGGGTTCTAGCCCCTTCGAGAGGGTAAATACCTTTATCCATATCGTCGTTCCTTAAGCGCTAGTGTCGCGGTTGGGCTTTCTCAATATTGAGAAAAAGGATCTAGCTTGCTTCCTATAGACAAATAAAAACAGGATGTATGCGATTGCGTATACAACTAGAGCATTAAGGCTTTCGAAGAGCGAGAACGACGTGATGAATAGTGCGCTTATCAGAATCGTGGACCAAGACAGGGTAGATTGTTTTATTTTTAGGCAATCGGACAATAGGCGCTCGGAGAGAAAGCACCTGAACCCGAGGATTAACGCAACGCTTGATAAAACAAAAGATACGGAGTGGAAACAGTAAACCCCTATAAAAGTTCCGATGGTACTTGCGACAAATGTTGCAACATTAACGGAAAACAGGAGGGACTCCCTACGGGTTACCTTGAAGTAGGTTGTTGAAACCAGATCCATCTTCCCGTCGAATACGCATACTGGGAATAAGTAAAGAAAATATTCGATGCTTCTTTCGTATTCCGGCACCCATAAGCCTAGGAGGAACGCGACGAGAGGATAAAGGAGGTAGAGAGAGGGGAGGAATATTCCGAGCCCATCTCGCAGGCTAGTGAATATGGCATTCCGTGTCTGCCTATCTGTTTGTCTAAGGTGCGGAAATAGCACCATGCTGACTTGTGAGAGAAACAAAAGAAAAAACGAAGTAATGGACAGCGAGAAGGAGACCACCGAGAAGGTCTCTATCCCCCATTCCAGATCAACAAAAAAACGAATAACTCCAAGAATCGAAGTGCTAACGATATTCGCTAGCATTAACTTAATTCCAACGCGAATGCTTAGAAGGCTGTTTTTGAAAACAGTCGGTACGGGATATAGTCCGGAATGAAAGAAGTCGCGAGCTTTGAAAGCGCAGAAAACGAAACGAATCGCTTTTGCGCCGCAAAAAAGAACGACATATGGTTCGAAAGACGGTTCTGCAGAGACGAGTAAAGGAATTAGTCCAGCAAAGAAAGAAAATGTCTCAATCGCCGATGAGAGGGCAAAGAGTTTCGTCTCGTTCATTGCCTGGAAAACGTAACCTAGGAAGAACTCGGCATTATAGACTGTCAGCAAGAGGCCTGTTGCCGCAATAACAAAAGCGCGATCAGCTTCAAATGGACCAAATACCGCAGCGAAAAGAATTAGAGCAGAGATAACCAGCTGATACGTGCAACTGAATGCAAACTGCGAGTTGACGTCTTTTTTGTCGATTTCGGTCCTGCTCTGGCCTCCTTTTATGAGATAGATCCCGTCATTGATTCCGAAATGAAAAAACCCAAGATAGCTTGTGTAGAACAGAAAAAGCTGGAGATACCCAAATGCTTCAATGCCTAGTACTTTCGGCAAAACAAGGGTGGTGATAACGCTGGAGGCGATACTAAGTGCTTGTGCGATAATTGCAACGAGGATATCGCTAATAAACTTATGCGTATCCATACTGCCTCCTGCCTTTCTGGTTTCTAAATACCAACCAGGGGTATGTTAAAGCAATAAGACGAGCGTTGTTGTTGCCGCGCTTGGAAGTACCAGGTTTTTCGACACTTTGGAGTAACAGTGGAGCCCATCCCTCAAGAAGATTTACACCCTCTTTTGCTCAATGCTCTTTCCGCTTTTCATGAGTATTGTGAAAAGCATTCACTAACGTACTATTTGTCGGATGGTACTTTGCTTGGTGCGGTCCGACACAAAGGCTTTATCCCGTGGGATGACGATGTAGATGTTTCCATGATCGATGCCGAGTACGATAAGCTTATTGAGCATGCCAAGGCTGATCCGTTTTTAGACAGGGAAAGACGATATAGATTTATGCTCCCTGCCGATCTGCCTAACTTCTATCCTTTTCTGAAGGTGGTCGATACGCATACGCGCGTTTACGAGAAAGATATTAGTCGGGTCTATGGCATTGGCATTTGGCTGGATGTTTTTAGACTCTCGCACTGTGATGCGGATTTTTCCAAGACGATAGAAAAGTTCTATAGGATACAAAAGCTTAAGGAAGCAAATAAGCTGGCGGTTTGTGGTAATTTCAGCACGTCGAGGTACAAAGCGCTCATTCCTTTCCTTGCCATGGGAAAGGGAATTCTGAGAATGCGCGGCAAAACACCGGTACGCTTGTCAAGGCAGATGCTGGCGATAGAACAGACTATGCCTAGCTATGGCGAGCTGCTTATGGATATTACCTGGGCAGACGGTGACCATCATTACTTCGAGGCGAAATTGTGGGAGGAGTCGACGCTTCTCGAGTTCGAGGGCAGAGTTTTTATGGCTCCTGCGAAGTTCAAAGAGATTTTAACGGCGCAGTACGGTGACTATATGACGCTTCCGCCAGAGAAGGATCGGGTTCGTCATGCCTACGAGGCCTATTATTTGAAATAGGTCGTCCTTACCACTTTACGTTTGATCCCAATATGCTTGTGACCTTTTGGTACGCTCTCAAGCTTGGTATAAGCAGTCGAATTTGCGCTAGCTTGTGCGCCGCGTAGGCCAGTTTCATAAAGTCGGGATACTCCTTTGCGTAGTTTGCTGTGAAGAAGTTGCTTTCAAGATGCAGAGGAAAGTTATCGTTTAGGTCGGTAAGGGTTTTTTTGGCGAGCCGGCAATCTCCTTGCTTTAATTGCATCGCCGGTAGCGAAACGCCAAGGTGCACAAATGCCGCAGAGTCGACGATCTTCAGATAGTCTTTGTCTATTTCCGCGATATAGGAACGGAGTTCTATCCATGCCGTAAGAATGGAGTTAGTTTCGTCTTCTGAAACGGAGCTCATTGCTGAGTTTTCTTGCACTTGATAGAGATATTTGGGCTCGTGGACAAAAGAGATCTTTTTTATGCTGGGAAGGACTGACAGAAAGAATATGGCATCCTCCCCGATTTTCGGCGGGAAATTTAGGTGAGCATGCTTGGCGAGAGCCTCCTTTCTGTACAATTTGTTCCATAATGCGGTGTTTATTGCGATAGTCCATCCGCTTTCGCTGTTGACTGGAAGTGCGTATCTCTTCGGTCTTAGCATTTCGGTAGCCAGCTCAGCTTCGTTTTTTTTTCTGATGTAGGGACAAATGACAAGATCCGAACTGTATAGCACGGCATTCTCGTGGAGGGTTTTGTACATATCGGGAAGAGGCGCATCATCGGCATCGCAGAATCCGATGTAAGAACCCGTCGCCTGCGCCAAACCCTCTTCGCGTGCCTTGTATGATCCGCGGTTAGGGGTTGTTATGACCTTAATTCGGCTATCAGCCTGCGCCGCTTTGGCGAGAATCTCATCTGTGTCGTCTGTACTGCCATCATTCACACAAATTATTTCAATATTTTGTAACGTCTGATTGGTGAGAGAGTTTAAAGTTGCCTTGATAGTGCTTCCCGCATTGTAAGTGGGGAGGATAATGCTTACGAGTGGTTGGTTCGACATACCGGTGTTGCTCTTTCGCGGTCAAGGGGTGGCTCTTTTGGCATGTATAATTAGGGAATAAATCTAGTTGGAGAATTCGATTTGAAAACAATCTTGATTATACCTGCCTTCAATGAAGAGGAATCGTTGAAGAACACTGTTGAGTCGGTGCGCTTAAAAGCACCGTTCGCTGACTTCCTCATAGTAAATGATGGCTCCAGCGACGGAACGGTGCGAGTGTGTCGTGAAAATGGGTATCCTTTTTTGGATCTTCCTACCAACCTCGGTCTTGCCGGCGCTTTCCAATCAGGCATGAAATACGCCTATAGGCATGACTATGATTGCGCTATCCAGTTTGATGCTGATGGCCAGCACTTACCGGAGTACATCGATTCCATGGTTGATGCTCTCGAAAACGCTGACATAGTTATCGGCTCTCGTTTCGTTGCTGCTGGAAAGCCTCATTCTATGCGTATGCTGGGTAGTAATCTTATTAGCGCAGCTATTAAGATTACTACTGGCCAAACGATCAAAGATCCAACCTCGGGTATGCGCGCATTCAATAAGAGGATGATTGCCATTATGGCAAATGGCCTAAATTGTGGCCCTGAGCCCGACACAGTCTCTTATCTAATGAAGCGCGCTAACGCAAAAGTGATTGAAGTTCCCGTCCAGATGGCTGAGCGCACCGCAGGCGAAAGCTATCTGAACCCTTGGCGTTCTTCGGTCTATATGGTCCGTATGTCCATCTCTATCCTGTTTATCCAATTCTTTCGTAAAAGTTTGGGTGGTGATGCGAAGTGACGCTTACTCTGCGCATCGTTCTGTTCTTGGTTTCGTTGCTCACCCTTACATTCGTTATTAAGAGGGTTCGCAGCTCGAAGGTGAGGCTTGAAGATTCCATCGTTTGGTTCCTGTTCGCTGGTATCTTGTTCCTGCTGAGCATATTTCCCGATGTGTTCAGTCTCCTTGCTGATATCGCCGGCGTTTACTCCACCACAAATTTCGTATTTCTGTTCTTCATTTTTGTGCTGTTGATAATCTGCTTCAACCTGAGTATGCGAATTTCTCAAGCCGATACGAAAATAAAGGAGCTTACTCAGCTGCTTGCAATTGAAAAATTCGAGCGCTACAGCAACGACAAAAACAACAAGAAAGAAGACCAATAGGCTTGTTGCTAGGCCATTGATTCAAAGGAGTTCCTGATGAAGGGCATTATTCTTGCGGGCGGCAGCGGCACGCGCCTTTACCCGCTTACATCCGTTACCAGCAAGCAGTTGCTTCCGGTCTACGACAAGCCGATGATCTACTACCCGCTGAGCACGCTGATGCTGGCGGGTATCC
>CAVDWN010000012.1:0-14865 GCA_963612535.1 Sphaerochaetaceae bacterium | reverse complement strand
CGTGACGCAGGAATTTATTATACGCATCTTGAAGAAGAGCGCAACACCTTTTTTCCGAAAAGGATCGCGGGCTCTTTTGCGTCGGGGCCGGGTTGGGAAACTGCATCACAAAATGGCGCCGCCCTGCAAAGGCAGGGCAGCGTCGAAGTCAGTGCCGAATGGCTGAATGGCTTGATGTCAGCTATCGCCTTCTAAGCGATGGGCGGCGTCGGCCTCGTCCACTTCGTGAGGCGCGCTTTGCCGGGCGCTTCGGGTTGGGTACCAGTCGGTCGTCGGTATACTCGAACCCTTCCACATCGTAGGTTTCCAGAAGATGCTTCGTGTGGTATTCGATCTCGCGCAGCTCCAGTATCTGGTCGGGCGAAAGGAACGTGTACGCCGCCCCCTGCTCGCCTGCGCGGCCGGTTCTGCCAATGCGATGGATGTAGTCTTCTGGGGAGTCGGGCACGGTGAAGTTGACCACATAGCTGACGTCGGTTACGTCGATGCCGCGCGCCAGCACGTCGGTGGCAACCAAAACATCGATCTTGCCCTCGCGGAAGTTCTTCAGGGCGCGGTCTCGCTTGCCCTGGGGCTTGTCGGCATGGATGCTGTCGGCGCTTACTCCGGCGTCCTTAAGACGGTTGGCGCAGGAATCGGCGGACTGCTTCGTTCGGGTGAACACGATTACGCGCTGCGAGCCCTTTTCTTCCAGAAGGCGAACCAAAAGCTCTTGCTTCTGCCGCTCGGCCACGGGCAGAACGAATTCTGCGACGGTATCGGCCGTTTCGCCTTTATGGGCAATCTCGATTACCTCTGGGTCGGTTTGAACCATCTGGGCCTTCGCCTGCACATCAGAAGTGAGCGTGGCGCTGAAGAGGAACGTTTGGCGGCTCTTCGGGGTCTTTCGCACGATGGAATTGACGGATGGCCAGAAGCCCATATCCATCATGCGGTCTACCTCATCGAGCACCAGGTAATGGATGCTGTCCAGGGAAAGCGCACCCTGGTTTGCCAAATCCAGCAGGCGCCCCGGGGTTGCGATAAGCACGTCGCAACCCTTTTTGAGCTTTTCGATCTGCGTAGTGTATTTCTTTCCGCCGATAACGGTAAGCGTTCGGAAATCGGTGGTCTTTGCGATTACGGCTGCGCATTCGGAGATTTGCTGGGCAAGCTCACGCGTAGGCGCCAAGATCAGGGCATACGGGCCTTTCTTGGGGCGCTTCGAGCCGAAATGGCGAACCATCTGGTCGAAGATGGGCAACAGGTAGGCCAGCGTTTTGCCGGTGCCGGTTTGAGCAGCGGCCAGTATGTCCTTGCCCTGGATTCCCGGAGGAATGGACTGCGCCTGCACGGGGGTTGGTTCAGTGAAGCCGAGGGCGGAAACCGCCTCGAGTGATGGCTTGGACAGGCCAAGCGTGTTGAAAATATTCTCAGTCATAACCCAAGTGTAGGGGAGAGCAGGTCAATAGTCTATCGGCAAGATCCTCAATGTTATACTTGGAAGCTGTATGATCGCCGCATTCGAACGGCGTTGTGTCGTTTTCCAATAACATCGAAAGAGGCTAATAGCGCATGAGTTCAAGCAGTTTCGAGGCAAGCCTTAAGCGCAGCGAGGAAATCCGTGCCGATATAGAGGTAAACCCTGGTAAGTACACTATGCTTACGGGCGATCGGCCTACGGGGCGTTTGCACCTGGGTCATTATTTCGGCACTATCCGTGAGCGAGTTGCCCTGCAGGGTAAGGGAATCACCACTCGCATCGTCATAGCCGATTACCAGGTCATCACCGACCGCGATACCACCGACAACATCCAAGACAATGTCCGCAACATGGTTATCGACTACCTTGCATGCGGCATCGACCCCGAGAAAACGATCATCTTCACCCATTCCGCCGTTCCTGCTTTGAACCAGCTGATGCTTCCCTTCCTTTCCTTGGTTTCCGAGGCGGAGCTTCTTAGGAACCCAACAGTGAAGTCCGAGCAGGAGGCCTCTGGTCATGCGCTTACCGGCCTGTTGCTCACGTACCCTGTTCATCAGGCATGCGACATCCTGTTCTGCAAGGGAAATATCGTACCTGTTGGCAAGGATCAGCTTCCCCACATCGAGCAAACCCGCCAGATAGCCCGCCGCTTCAACGAGCGTTATGCCCAGGTGTTCCCGGAGCCGGAGGGGCTGTTGAACGACGATACTCCCGAGATTCCGGGCCTCGATGGGCGTAAGATGTCCAAGAGCTACGGGAATGCTATCAGCCTTGCCTTCACGGCTGAAGAGACCGCAAAGTTGATCAAGAAGTCCAAGACCGACTCTGAGCGATTCATAACCTACGACAAGGAAGGTCGTCCGGGTGTTTCGGCTCTTCTTACTACTGCGGCCCTGTGCACGGGACGCACCGAGGTCGAAATCGCGGAAGAGATCGGCAACGGTGGTTCCGGTGCTCTGAAGAAGTACGTTACGGAATCGGTGAACAACTATCTGGCCCCTATTCGCGAGCGTCGAGTGAAGCTGGCAGAAAACCCTGCATTGGTAGACGAGATCCTTCATGAGGGCAACCGGAAAGCAAACGAGATAGCCAACGAAACCCTCGATCAGGTCCGTGAAGCAATGCATATGGTTTACTGATGCCTGAATTCCCAAAGCCTTGTTTTATGCGGTAGAATAGCCACCGCAACTCTACAGGGATTGCGATTGGGCCCATAGCTCAATGGTGGAGCAGGGGACTCATAATCCTTTGGTTCTCGGTTCGAATCCGGGTGGGCCCACCACAAGAACGTAAGAAGCCGCTGAGATAATCTCAGCGGCTTCTTTGGTTATCAGGCACACGGGCATGGATGGGTTTTATCCTGAAAATAAAGAAGCGGTCTTTGCAATGCATAAGACCGCTTCAGATGATCGGTGCAGCTCGAAGATTATTTGACTTCCTTGCGAACCTTCTTTGCCTTCTTGAGCGTAGGACGCTCTTCTTTTACCTGCTTCATGGTAAGAATCGCTAGAACGATGAAAACAATGTTGATGAAGCACGCTGGGCTAGGAAGATAGGTAAGAACCAGAAAGGCGATCTCCATAACAAGCGATACTACGCCAAGGCCATAGAGCAAGCCCTTGAAGAAGGTCGATTGCTGGCGATCATAGAGCCAGGCGAATCCCTTGAAGTTCAGCACAACGAGGGCAACCGCAGACCACAGGCAAACCAAGGCTTCAACACGTAATATGGTGCCGAGCTGGATTCCGTTTATGGTATGGCCGCCAGTGGCAACAAGCTCCCAGTCGGTGAACGTCTCTCCGGTGAAGTAGGCAAGAACCATGCATGCGCAGCCCCATACCAAAAGCACTATGGCGTAAACGAAGTAGGCGTTCCAGATGTTGTGCATCCTCCTTCGTATCGGGGTCATGGGGTAGCCATCGTCGCCGATACGCACATCGTTTGCGTCGTACCAGATCTCCAAGGGCTTCTTTTGCGGTTTCTCCTCGGAGCCCTTCTTTTCCTTCTTCTTGAACAGAGCCATGCGGAACCTTTCTGTAAGGCGTCTGAAGCGGTTCTATGTAAAGCGATAGGTCTAGATCATATCCGACCTTAGGGGAGGGCAGTGCTGCACAGTGCGCTCCCCTAAGGAAAGACATAAGGCCGATCGTATAAAAAGGGAGGAAGCAAAGCTTCCTCCCTTTCCGGAATCTAGCCAAGATAACTCTTGGTTGTAAGAGTTAAAACTAGTCGAGCTTAGAGCCAGCGATCCAGGTCTGGTACTCGAGAGTACCGTCATGATCCTCGATGCCCTTAGCGATGGTGATGCGCTGAACGGTAGGAGCGCCTTCCTCAAGCCACATAGCGCGGCAGTCGCGGTAAAGAAGCTCGGTAGGACCATAAGGAGAATCCTCGAAGTAACCGTCGCCACCGAAGATCTCGAGCATCTCGTCGGAAACGAGACGGACGGTGTCGATGGAGAACAGCTTGCAGATTGCAGCCTTCTCAGAGACGTACTCGCCCATGTTGTCCAGGTCGAAGTCGTCGCAGAAGTCGATGATGCAGCAGCGGAGAGCATGGATCATCATCTGCATGTTAGCGAGCTTAACGCGGATAGCCTGACGCTTGATGATCGGCTTACCGAAGGTCACGCGGTCGCGAGCACGAGCGATGGACATCTCGAACATGCGCTGGGAAATACCGAGGTTGGAGGTTGCGATGTGAACGCGGGAAACCGCGAGAGAGTGCATAGCAACCTTCATACCCTCGCCGCGCTTGCCGAGCATCAGCTCAGGACCAAGCTCAACGTTGGTGAACTTGAGGCCGGTGTGACCGGAGCCACGGCAGCCCATCATGTGAGGCATAGGAACGATCTCGAAGCCAGGTGCGTCCATGGGCACGAAGAATGCGGACAGACGGTCGTCACCCTGCTTGTCGGGGTCGGTTACGCAGATAACGTAAGAGAACTGAGAGCAGTCGGTGTGAGAGATGAGCCACTTCTCGCCGTTCAGGATCCACTTACCCTTGCCCTCGTCCCATACAGCGGTGGAGTGCAGGTCAGCACCGGTGCCGCCGGACTTCTCAGTGAGAGCGAAGTTGGTGAAGATGGTCTTGTCCTGGAAGAGAGGCATGTACTTCTCTTTGATCTCAGGCTGACCGAAGTCGTTGAGGATGCGCCAGTTCAGGTCGGAAGCATAGTGCATATGCATACGCATGCCCGAAGGACCACGGGAGAACTCTTCCTGAACCTGCAGGATTTCCTTCTCGGAGAGGCCCCATCCACCGTACTCTACAGGGAGAGAGTAACGATAGATGTCGTTGTCGATGTTGGACTGGTAGAACTTCTCGGGGAACGTGTTGGTTACCTCGATCTCCTTCTGCCATTCGGTGTAAGGACCTTCGACCATTTCGCGAACCTTCTTGAGGTACGCCTTGAACTGCTCGTCGGTGATGGTTGCATTCGGATTCATAAACCCTCCTAATCGGTTTGTGAGTGGAACCCTGTGGTTCCTGTTAACCCTTATGCGGCAGATTCCGGATATTCCGCTGTGGATCAGTTTAGCATTTTCGCGCTTAAGAGTGTCCAATAGGATATAGCCGATCCATAAAAGATCATTCATAGGGTGCTTCTATCGTTCTGGATTGCCCCGCTTTCGGTATCCATCTGGCTTTCCCTTCGCACATTTGCGGTGAGATCTTTTCAATGGGGAATCGCAGGTGCGTCAGGAGGTTTGTTGGTTTGAAAAAAAGTTCAAAACCTCTTGCGATGACGCATTTATATATATTAGTAAGAGCTTTGTGAAACTGATAGATGCAACCTATGGTTCAGATGGATATGAATCGGTTTTTTCTTTATCCGCTCAACTTTTTATCTATTGGACGAAGCAGCGTTTCCGCCTAAACTAGTCGAAGCGAAAGTCCGTTTTCTGGTACCCGTGTGCCAGAACAAGTTCGTCCGTCACGGAGGCGTGGTGGGCGAGAGAAGGAGAAGATTATGGATTATGCTCTCACCGACGAGCAGGAACTTCTTGTAGAGTCCCTCAAGGAGTACGCTGACCGCTACTTTGACGACGAGTCCGTTCGCCAGATGTACGAGAACCATCAGGTAAACGCTGAGGCTCAGGACGCATACCGCGACGCTGGCTTCCCCTTCATGGGCCTTCCCGAAGAGGTCGGTGGCATCCCCACGGATCACGTAACCCTGGGTCTTATGACCGAGAAGCTCTACGAGTTCACCGGCGCCATGACCCCGTTCATGACCGGTATGCTCGCTTGCGCCGACCTCGCTGAGTTCGGTACCCCCGAGCAGTCTTCCGTCATCATGGAAGAGTACGAGAAGTCCGGCCAGTCCGTTGCCGCTCTCTGCCTTTCCGAGCCTGCTGCCGGCTCCGACAACATGGGCATGACCATGACCTCCAAGAAGCAGGCTGACGGCACCTACGTGCTGAACGGCCAGAAGACTTGGGTTACCAACGGCGCTGACGTTCCTTACTACATCGTTATCTGCAAGGACGAGGATCCCGCCCGCGAGAACAACAAGATGTCCCTGTGGCTCGTAAAGCGCGAGACCGAGGGCGTTTCCACCGCTCACCTGACCAAGATCGGCCAGCACACCGTTCCCTTCGTCGACGTGTTCTTCGACAACGTCGTCGTTGAGGAGTCCGCTCGCATCGGCGAGGCTGGCGCTGGCTGGCTGCTGCTCATGAAGAACTTCGAGTTCGAGCGCTGCCTCGTTGTTGCCCAGGGCCTTGGCCTTGCTCAGGCTGCTCAGAACGATGCAATCGCTTACGCCAAGGAGCGCATTGCATTCAACAAGCCGATCATCACCAACCCCCGCGTTCAGGGCCTCATCGAGGAGAACGAGATCATCCTGCAGCAGACCCGTCATTGGCTGTACTACTGCCTCTGGAAGCTCGATCAGGGTCAGTCCATCAACGCTGACATCGCTATGCTGAAGTCTTGGGGCACCCGTGCTCACCTCCAGGTTGCCGACAACGCAATCGAGGTTTACGGCGGCCTTGGCTACACCGAGGAAGTACGCGTTGGTCGCATTTGGCGTGACCTTCGTGGTAACATGCTTGCTGGCGGTACGTGCGAGGTTATGGACTACATCGCTGGTCGCGCAATCCCGAAGCAGTACAAGTAACCCACGCGCATTGCTGCACGTAACTCCCATTTGTATAGGAATACAAGGAGAATAGGAGCAAGAAAGTTATGAAAATTGTTGTCGCAGTAAAGGTAGTTGCTGACGACCAGGACATCTTCGTCGCTGGCGATCGCACGCTCGACTACTCCAAGGCCCATCAGGTCATCAGCTCTTACGACAAGAACGCTATCGAGGCTGCTGCTCAGCTCGCTGCTGCCAACGACGGCACCGTTACCGTAATCAGCGCTGCAACCTCCAAGGCCACCGACGCAAAGCTCAAGAAGGACATCCTTTCCCGTGGCGTTGACGAGCTCATCATGGTTACCGACGACGCTCTGGCAACCGCTGACTCTTACGCAACCGCTCAGGTTCTGAAGGGCATCGTTGACGAGAAGGTTTCCGATTACGACCTGATCATCACCGGCGACGGCTCTGCAGACTTCTACGCTGGCCAGGTAAACGTCCAGCTCGCTGCTGCACTCGACGTTCCCACCATCAACGAGGTAACCTCCATCGCTGTCGAGGGCGACAAGGTCGTCGTCGAGCGCACCCTCGAGGAAGAGGTTGAGGAGATCGAGGTTCCGCTTCCTGCTGTTGTTGCTGTGTCTCCCTCCATCGGCGAGCCCCGCATCCCCGGCATGCGTGAGATCCTTGCAGCTGGCAAGAAGCCTTCCACCGTTGACGAGCTTGCTGGCGGCGTAGACGCCAAGATCGAGATCGAGGAGACCAAGGCTCCCGAGCTCGCTCCCCGCAAGCAGCAGATCTTTGAAGAGGGCGACATCGACGCATTTGCGGCAGCTGTTGCTGAGGCACTTAAGTAAAGAGAAGGCGGTACTAAAACATGAAGGCATTTGTTCTTGCTGAAACCACCGACGCACAGCGCGCTCTTTGCGCTGGTGCTCGTACCATCGCTGACGAGGTAGTACTCGCAGTTGTCAAGGGTGCACCTGCTACGGGTGTTGCCGACAAGGCTTACGATGTTGAGCTTCCCGAGGGTCAGCCCGTAGAGAACGCTGCTGCTGGCGTTCAGGCTGCTTACGATGCTGCTCAGCCCGACGTTGTTCTCGTTGAGCCCACCCCCCGCAACAAGATCCTTGCTGGTCTTCTTGCTGCTAAGCTCGGCACCGCTGTTGTTTCCGACGTCACCGCATTCGACGGCGACTCCGTAACCAACATGTACTTCGGCGGCCTCGCTGCTTCCAAGCAGAAGGCAACCGGCGCTAAGGTTTACACCGTTGCTGCTACCGCCTTCGCTGATGCTGAGGCTACCGGCACCGACGAGGTAGAGACCATCGCTTACGCTGCTCCTGCCAAGGCACTGGTTCTTCGCGGCACCAAGGCTGTTCCCCGCGAGGGCGCAGACCTCACCAAGTGCGACGTTGTCGTTGGCGCTGGCCGTGGCTTCGCTGAGGAGGCTGACCTCCAGATGGCTCGCGATCTCGCAGCTAAGGCTGGCGGCGAGCTCGGTTGCTCCCGTCCGCTGGCTGAGAACGTTGATTGGCTGCCCCGCAACCTCTACATCGGCGTTTCCGGCCTGCAGCTGGCTCCCAAGGCTTACATCGCTCTTGGCATCTCCGGCCAGATGCAGCACATGGTTGGCGTTCAGGGTGCTGACACCATCATCGCTGTGAACAAGGACCAGAACGCACCTATCTTCAAGCAGTGCGACTACGGTATCGTTGGCGATATCTACAAGGTTCTTCCTGCCTTGATCGAAAAGCTGTAAAAGCTTATCATTGCAGGGCGCAGGCAACTGCGCCCTGTTTTTTTGTTCACCCTCTGAAAGGAAAAGCATGTCCGATTTTGACGCGATCGTCGTCGGTGCAGGCTGCGCAGGTTCTGTCGCTGCTTACACCCTCGCGTCCGCCGGAAAGTCGGTTCTTGTCGTTGAGCGTGGTCAGTACGCTGGCGCAAAGAACATGACTGGTGGCCGCATCTATACGCATTCGCTTGCCAAGGTGTTCCCTAACTACCAGGAAGCTCCTCTGCAGCGCAAGGTTACGCATGAGCGCATCTCCCTCATGTCGCCCGACTCCAACTTCACCATCGACTACGCCGCCCGTGAGCTCGAAGAGGCCGGCAAGGAGTCCTACACCGTTCTTCGTGGGCCCTTCGATCAGTGGCTTGCAGAGCAGGCTGAAAACGCCGGTGCCGAGTTCATCTACGGCATCGCTGTTGAAGACCTGATCATTGAAGACGGCAAGGTGAAGGGCATCAACGCATTCGGCGACGAGATCACCTCCGATGTCGTCATTCTTGCCGATGGCGTGAATTCCCTGCTCACCTCCAAGGCTGGGCTTTCCAAGAAGGCTCCTGCTATCCATCAGGTAGCTGTTGGCGCAAAGGAAACCATCGAGCTTCCTGCCGACGTTGTCGAGTCCCGCTTCCTCTGCAATCCTGGCGAGGGCGCTTCTTGGCTCTTCGCTGGCGACTGCTCCAACGGCATCATCGGTGGCGCATTCGTCTACGCTAACCAGGAATCTGTTTCCGTTGGTATCGTAGCCACCATGAGCGAGGTTCTGAAGCAGGATATTCCTGTGTATCAGATGCTTGAGAACTTCAAGAACCGTCCGGAGATCAAGCCCCTTATCGCTGGCGGCAAGACCGTTGAGTACTCTGGTCATGTTGTTCCCGAGGGCGGCCTGCCGATGATGCCCGAGATCATTGGCGATGGCGTAATCGTTGCTGGCGACGCAGCTATGCTGTGCATGAACCTTGGCTACACCGTTCGCGGTATGGACCTTGCTGTTGCTTCCGGCGAAATCGCTGGTAAGGCTGTGATCAAGGCCCTCGACGCTGGCGATACCTCCAAGGCCGGCCTTGCTGATTACAAGACCATGCTGGACAATTCCTTCATCATGCGCGACATGAAGATGTACGAGAAGGCTCCTGAGTTCCTGGAGAACTGCCCCGGCATGTTCCGTGGTTACCCTGAGATGATCCGTGACATCATGACCCCGCTGTTCAAGGTTGACGGCGAGCCCCGTCAGCATGTCATGAAGATCGCGCTTCCTCCTGTGAAGAAGCAGGGTCTGTTCAAGCTGGCTAAGGTTGCTATGAAGGGAGTGAAGGCGCTGTGAGCGAACTTAACATCACCGTTAACGTCGACGAGAAGCTTTCTCTCAACAAGTTTGAGGTCGACGAGGAAAACGCACACATCAAGATCAAGGAAGGCGTCAAGGCTTCCGATCCTGAGTTCCACAAGCTCGTTATGTGCTGCCCTGCAGCTCTTTACAAGATGCCTGCAGAGGGCGACGACCCCATCTTCGACTATGCTGGTTGCCTCGAGTGCGGTACCTGCCGCATGATCTGTGGCGAAACCATCCTTGAGAAGTGGGAGTACCCGCAGCCTACCATGGGCGTGCAGTATCGTTTCGGCTAAGATCTGCTTGCTTCGGCAAACATAATATCTTGAATAAAGGGAACCCGCTTCGGCGGGTTCCTTTTTTATGGCCTTTGTTCAATCGGAATTGGCGCGGAACAAGCTACTCAGGTAAACCTCACGGCTCTATCTAATCAGCCTGCGATACGAGGGGTGGGATCGTTGGAGACCCAAGGATTGCTTTCGTATCTCAGCTTTGTATTGCCAGGGTTTTCCATACCCTTCGTTGCTCTTTATCTTGCTACTCCTTGATTTTGCTCTTTATGGGGCAACTCGGCTGTCTTTGATAGGCGGCGCTGTCGCAGGCCATCACTTTTTTGGTGCGCTTGCATCCCTTTGGCTCATCTGCTCCAGCTGCTTATTTGTTGCTTTTATTTCCTATAACAGAGGATGATATATTCGCTCGATACCATCATCCGAATGAATTAGAACCTTCTTGTTGGGAGGGATAGTATGAACTCGTTTAAGAGTGAACGTGTTCATATAGGGGATAAGCGTTCCTTTTAAACCTTAATGGAGGTTGTTCAATCGAAAGGGGAATGCTTTGAGCGCAGCGAAACAGGCTAGCAAGTATCTATTTGCTATTGCGACTGTGTACATGTGCTATTTGACGCATGGCGTACAGGCAATCATTTTCAGTCAAAACCAGGTCAATTTCTATACACAATGGGGCTTTACCGATGCTGCTGCGGGCGCGGCGGCGGTATCGATGGCTATCACTTGGGTTGGGGTAGGCAAGTTTGTAAGCGTGTGGATCGGAGGCGAGGTTTCCGACCGCATCGGCCGTAAGGTCATGGCTGTCGGCGGCGGCGTTCTTTACATCGTTTCGTTCGTGATCATGCTCGTTACCGACAACGCCACCGTTGCTTGCGTTGCCGGCTTCCTTTCCGGTGTTGCGACTTCGGGCTTCTGGGACGGCTCCTTGTATCCGGCTATCGCCGAGGCGAACCCAAAGTACTCTGCTTCCACCACTATCGGCATCAAGCTCGTTATTTCCATTGCCGGTATCATCTACCCGCTTTTCGTTGCCATGAACAGCGGAGACAATTGGCATATCAATATCATGATCCCTATCGTGATGTCTGTTGTGGCCACGGTGATGGCGATTCTCACGCCCTTTGTTTACGATGACGAACGAAAGATCGCTGCCGATACGGGGGATTCCGAGGGCGCGAAGAACAAGGCCCAGGCGGAGATCCAGCAAGCCAAGGACGCTATGCTTGAGCAGCCTACTGCTCTGGTGAACTTCGTAACCTTGTTCTTCGGTTTCGTGATCATGTTCATCATGTACGGTGCCCAGCAGTACACCAAGCAGTTCGGTTTGACCAACCTGGGTCTTGATACCACGGCTGCTGCCGGGTTGACCTCTATCTATACGGTTGGCTCTGTGTGCGCCGTGCTGTTCTGGGCTTGGATGATGGGCAAACTTCGTTGGACGCCCATCAAGGTGATCCTCATCGACTCCATCCTCGCCGCGTTCGCTTTGGCTATGGTAATCATCGCCCTTCCGCTCAACCTTGGCGCAGGCGTTGTGTATGTCGCTATCGCAGTGCTTGGCTTCTCGGCTGCGGGCGGCATGCTGCAGACGGGCGTTACGCTTCGTCAGATGATGTGCCCTGGGCCTCGCGGTAGGAATGTGGGTATGTACTATACCTTCATGGGCTTCGCATCGGTGTTCTTGCCGTTCATCGTTAGCGGTATGACCAAGTCTGTTGGCGAAGCGAGCGCGGTTTGGATCATGATGGTGCTGCTTCTTGTTGGTGCTTGTGTTTCCATCGTCATGTCGCTTTATGTTGTTTCCCGCTTTAAGAAGCAATTCGGATATAGCGCGATGGAAAAGATGAAGGACTAGCAAGGATAAACGGCCATCGTTTTGGCTGCGACAGCAAGGTCTTCTGCGGCGCTTGCCTAGGTGCTCAGGCGCGTTTTAAAAGGGAGGGGCTTCGGCTTCTCCCTTTGTTTCGGGTTGAGAAAAGAGCATTCCTGAAAGGGGTGCTTTCTTGGTTTTCAAGACGTAAGGGGTTCTTGAGGAAGGTCGTTTTCTGGGCTTTTGTTTGGCTCTGTTAGACCAAGATTGGCATACAGGGATGAGCCCTTGAATCCATAGCGGGTTCTACCTTTTGGATTGCTAGCTGAATTGGGTGTCCACGAGGTTTGCCGGAGAGACTTCATACATGTCGATTCTGGTCTAACAGAGCCTTTTGTTTCGGGAATGTTAGGTTGAACAGATAGATTTGGCGTTATCTATCGGTTTTCCGCTATACTTGAATGCGTTTTTGCCGTCGTAGTCGATGTAGGTAAAAGAGCCCATGAATCTTTCCCAGCTGTATTACTTTCGCAAGCTCGCCGAACTGCAGCATTACACCAAAGCTGCCAAGGAACTGTTCATCACCCAGCCAACCCTTTCGGGCTCCATTGCCTCGCTCGAGCAGGAGCTGGGTGTTTCCCTGTTTCAGAAGGCGGGAAGGAATGTGGAGCTTACCAAATACGGCTCAGAGTTCCTGATCTACGTGAATGCATCGTTGGAGCAGCTGGACAAGGGCATTGCAATAATGAAGGGCTACTCCGGCGAGGGCGATGGCGGCATGATCGACCTTGGCTGCATCATCACCCTGCAGACCGACTATCTTCCTCGGTTGCTCAAGGGCTATTCTTCGGTCAACGACCACAAAACCGAGTTCAACATCAACCAGAAGCCTTCGCAGGAATTGCTTTCCGGGGTGGTTGAAGGCAAGCATGATGTGGTGTTTTGCGCGTTCGAGGAAACCGACCCCAGCTTGCAGCAGATTCCCGTAGTGGAACAGCAGCTTGTTGTTTCCATGAGCCCGAGCAATCCGTTGGCGAACAAGGAATACCTTACCCCCGACGATTTAAGGCAAGCATCCATCATCACCTATCGCGACGAGGTGCCGCTGGGCAGGTCCGTGAAGCACCTGCTTGATGATTTCGGCATCGAGAACGTGCGTTACGCCTACGAGGACGAATCGATCCTTGCCGGCTTCGCTGCGAACGGCCCGGACGTTGCCCTTATGCTCGACACGTTCTTCCCGCATTCGCTTGACGATATCGTGATGAAGCCGCTTTACAACAACGATCTTGAGAAACGACGCTACTGCCACACCATCTACCTGGTTTACAGCGAGAAGAACTACCGTCCGTACTGTGTTGAGCACTTCGTCGAGTATGTTCGCGGGCATCAGCTTGACCGCTCCAATTCCCCAAGCATCTACATCGATTGATTGGCTTGCTTTCCGCCCTGCGGCGGCAGGCTCTACTTTTTTGTTGGGAACACCCTGCTTCTGCGGGGTGTTTTGGTCTATGCGATAGAATGAGTCGTTATGATCCTGCAGCTTGAACATATAACGAAGTCATTTGGCTCTAGAGTCCTTTTCCGGGACGTTTCCTTCCGCTTGGAAGAATACGATCGCCTTGCCCTGGTTGGCCCTAACGGCGCAGGGAAAACCACCATGCTCAACATCATCACTGGCAAGGAAGACGCCGACGAGGGCCGTATCGTCTTGGCGAAGGGCGCCAAGATCGGCTACCTGGAGCAAGAGGCCATCGAAATGGGGGAGAGGACCATCTTCGAGGAGGTTCTTTCCGCCCAGACCGAGATATTGAATCAGGAAAAGCACATGCGCGAGCTTGAGGGTTCGCTGGGCGAGAACCCTGATGAAAAGCAACTTGCTGCCTACGGCCGCGCTCGAGACCAATACGAGGCCATGGGCGGGTACCTGCTGGAGAGCAGGGTGCGCTCGGTGCTGTTCGGCTTGGGTTTCGGCGAAGACGACATGGCCCGCATGACCACCGATTTTTCCGGCGGCTGGCAGATGCGCATCGCCCTTGCGAAGCTCCTTACCCGAAACCCCGAGGTTCTGCTGCTCGACGAGCCCACCAACCATCTTGACCTTGAAAGCGTGAAATGGCTGGAAGGCTTCTTGCGCAGTTATTCCGGCAGCGTCATCGTGGTCAGCCACGACCGCGAGTTCTTGGACAACATGGTAGACCGCGTTGCCGAGATCGACCTGGGCATGGTGCAAACGTACAAGGGCAATTACTCGGCCTACCTGAAGCAGCGCGAGGAGCGCATCCAGCTGTTGCGTGAGCAGGCGCAGAAGCAGTCAGAGGAAATCGCCCATATGGAGGCGTTCATCGAGCGCTTCCGCTACAAGGCCACCAAGGCCAAGCAGGTGCAGGACCGTGTTCGCAAGCTCGAGAAGATGGAGCGCATCCAGGTTCCCCCCGAGCGCAAGCGCGTGCATTTCAACTTCCAACAGCCGCCCCGTACGGGAGATTTGGTGGTTGAATGCAAGGATCTGCACAAGAGCTTCGGCGAGAAAACGGTTTACAAAGGGTTGGACCTTTCCCTGTATCGCGGGCAGAAGATTGCCCTGGTTGGCCCCAATGGTGCCGGCAAATCCACCTTGCTCAAGATGATCGCCGGCGCGCTCGAGCCAGATTCGGGCAGCATCAAGTACGGTGCCCATGTGAGCAAGACCTACTTCGCCCAGCATCAGCTTGAGGAACTGCACCCCGGCAATACCGTGTTCGAGGAGCTCGACGGCGCTGCTCCTGGTTGGAGCATCTCGCAGGTTCGCACGCTCTTGGGCGCCTTCCTGTTCCAGGACGATGCGGTGGATAAGAAGGTTTCCGTTCTTTCCGGCGGCGAGAAGTGCCGCTTGGCGCTGGCGAAGATGCTGGTGGCCCCCCGCCCGCTGCTGTGCTTGGACGAGCCTACCAACCACCTGGACATCGCCAGCGCTGACATCCTTGAGCAGGCCCTGAAGCAGTTCGAGGGCACGATATTGCTTATCACCCACGACCGTCATTTGATCCGATCGGTGGCCAACCGCATCATCGAGGTCAAGCCTGGTCAGGTTACCTCCTTTGACG
>CAVDWN010000011.1:0-14943 GCA_963612535.1 Sphaerochaetaceae bacterium | reverse complement strand
AAAACCGGTAAAAGAACCCAAGAAAAGAGGAGGGGCCTGCGAGAGGGGATCTCGGCAGGCCCACAAGGAGGGAGTTCCGGTGCCTTATAAATTGGGGATCTGGCACCGACTGCTTTTGGGGAAAAGCAGTTGCAAATTGGGAGGGGACCACATTTGCTGGTTTGTAATATACGAGCCTTTCGCCCCTTGAACAACCCCCTGTAACCCATCTGCAACCGTGAACGCATTCAAACCGTCCCTTGAACGGGTTCACTTTATCCACCTACATATTTCCTTCATATGTAAAGAAATAGTTGAACCGGGTTAAAAAATATGAACATGTCTCTGACCGATGCCCTGATTCGGGTGGCTTCAGGTTGCAACCTGCCTATTCGCGCATTTCGGGTGCAGTTTCCGTACGGCCGGTCGATCCCCGCCTTAGCCCAACGGCTCCTATATAATGGATCCCCACAAAGCAGAGCGCGCAAGCCCTGCAATCCGGTGCTCCAAGGAGGCTTTTCCCATGCCCGATATCCAGATGCGGTTCAACAAGGACATGCTCGTTCTTTCCACCCCGCTTGATTATCAGCTTTCGGCCCAGGGCTTCGAGGGCTTGGCGGACAGGGAATATGTGGTGCTCAACGAGCCCGAGCTGATCGAAGAGGCCTTCAAATTGGAGAAGACTTTGGGGGTTCCCGTGTTCGTTGCGCCAACCGAAGGGATAACCGAAGCCCAGCTGGCGCACGCCCGTTTGGAGGGACATGCCGCCGAAATGGCCCGCATTGCTTACGAAGCCGGTGCTCAGTTTGCCCCGCAGCATTACTTGGCCGCCATCGGCCCGTGCGCCTTGCCGCTCGACCCCACCAGCGGCCCTTCGTTGAAGCAGTCCCGCAACCAATACCGCGACGCGGTGCGCGCGCTTGCCGAATACCCGTTCGACGCCCTGTACCTGAACGGCTTTTCGAACCTCTACGACGCGCAATGCGCCTTGATGGGCGCTCGCGCGGTCTACGACGGGCCGCTGTTCATCTGCCTCGTTCCGCAACCCGATGGCTCGTTCCCCTGCGGAAGGGCGCTGCCTGAGGCCGTTGCGCTTTGCGACGAGTACGGCGCAGATGTCATCGGCGTATCCTCTGCCGCCCCGGCTGCCGTGCTCTACGGCTACGCGGATGAAATGGCGAAGGCAACGGACAAGCCGAAGCTGATGGATATCGTGGTGCGAAAGCGCGACCGCAGGCAGTTCGAGCCCACCGACGAAAACCCCTATCCAACCGCCGACGCCTTGGTAGATGTGGCGCTGGGCCTGCGAGCCCGCGGTATCGGCTTCCTGCGCGCCTCGGGCGATGCGAACCCCGCCTATACGGGAGCCCTGCTGGCAACGGTCTCCGGCTTGGACGTTGCATCGGGTCAGCGCTAGGTTGGCTGGATTCGTTTGCGCGCACTGGCAGGCATGGGAAGGGGGAGCTGATGGCTCGGCAGAAAAGCGCCGACTTCGGCGTGCTGCAGGAATTCGTGGAGCGCCTGTTCGCCGTCAAGGAAGACTATCTGCGGCTTGAGGTGATCCTCGAAGCGGAGGCCTATGGCCTGAATCGGGAACTGCAGGAGATCATCCGCCTGTTGCCGCCGGGGCTGTATACCCGCGAAAAGCTGTGCACCCAGTTGAACTCATCGCTTTCATCCCACGGATGGGGATACGTGTACGGGGCCGTGCACTAGCCGTGGAATTTGGATTTGGGCACAGAAAAACCGACCCCGCTAATTGGATGAACCCACCTAGCAAGGTGGGTGTCCGCAGCTTGCTTCCTGGCTTTCGCATCAACAGACGCGAATCCCCATTTCACGAGCAATCTGAGACTCCCAATTAAATGTCATCGGTCCATCGCAGACACGGGATCGGCTAAGCTCAGTATAAGCGTGCGATTAAGAATAGATAAGTCTTGACAGCTGTTAATTACCGGTATCGGAAGGCAACCATCGTTGCGGAAAGGGGCGAAGAGGTGCGGCAGGAAGTCATGTTCTTCTCAACCCACAGCCAAGCGCTGGAGTACCGCAAAAGGCTTTCCCGAACAGGGGCAGGGGCTGCTTTCGGAGTCGATGCCACCACATTCGCCTCTTGGCTGGCCGACACGTGGGAGCTCTATGGCGACGGGCGAGCCCTTGCCTCGCCGCTCGACCGCTCATTCGCCGTGCGGCAGCTTCTTTCCGACGCCCCCGAGCTTTCCGCGCTGAAGCTTACCGACGGCGGCATCTCGCTGGTGTGCCGGTTCTTGACCGACGTGCTCGGCTCTTCGCGGCTGGAAGATTCCTTGGCCAATTCTCCTTCCGGGCTTTCCGCTCAAGAACAGGCCGTTTTGTCGCTGGTGCCCTTGTACCGCGAGTTGCTTGATTCCCGCGGCCTTGTTGATTCGGGCGATGCGCTCCGCTTGCTGGCGGGCGTTTGCTCCCCGTGCTCATTCGTCTTGCAAGAAGGCGTGGAACCCGGCCTTGCCTTCGAGGATTTCGTCGAGGCGAACGGCTCGGCGTTGCGCGCCGCTCCTGTTCCAGCCTTTGTGGGCCCAACCGTGGAAGGCTGCCGTCCTCAGTTCCTGCTGTCGGCTGGCCCATCGTGCCAGGATGCTCAGATTTCCAGCTATCTTTCTGGCTTGCTGGCCGATGCCCATGCTGATGGCACGGCTCCGCATATCCTTGTGTGCACATCGCGGCCGTTCGCCGTTTTCGAGGCGCTGTCCCGTTCGCTTGCCGAACGGGCAACCTGCAGCCTTCGCGCTTCCCGTCCTTTCCCGCAGACGCAGTTCGGCAGGGCGTTCCTTTCCGTGCGCGAGTACCTTCTTGACCCGATGCACGACCCCTCTTCCTTGATGGACTACCTGGCATCGCCGTTTTCCGGCGTTTCCGAGCTCGATGCGGCCAAGGTGTACTCGCAGGTTCGCGGCGACCGCACTCTGGGCTTCGATGACCTCCGTGCCATGGCGCACCTACTTTCGCCGACCTTCGACCTGTTCGAAGAGCTGGTGACCGATTCCGATGCCTCGTTGCTGCTGGATAGGTTCCTCGATATCGCCGATGAGCTGGTCGGCTTCGATGCGGCCGCCGCGTTCGAGCAGGAAGTTGCCATCTCGGCCCTTCGCGGGGTTTACGAGGCTGCTCGCACCTGGAGCGTTGCCCCTTCCGGGCTGTCGTTTGCCTTGCAGGGGCTGACCGTCGATGCGTCCCGTGCCTGCGGCTGCTCGGATGCCCAGGTGGAAGTGGTGGACGCTTCCTGGACCGACCGCCTTCCCGAAGGCAAGTACGACGTCGTTGTGGTGTGTGACCTGGATGCCCGGTATTGGGGTGCGGGGGAGTCGCACAACGCCATCGTTGGCTTGGAGGAAAAACTGGGCATTCCGCCGCGATCCCATGCGCTAGCCGACGCGCGTCGGCGCTTCGAAGGGTTGAAGTCGCGTGCCAACGCCGTTTTTGCTTGCCAGCGCGTGCTGACCGCCGGCGGCGACGAGGAGGTGTATCCCTCGTTCGTGCTCGACGAGTTCTGCGCCGCATTGAGCAATGGCCTATCCGACGTGCCCGATGACTTCGGCATTCCCGCTAGCTTGGCCGCATCCGTTCTGGTAAGGAACGAGGGCGGCAGCGCTTCCCCCTTTTCCGCGAACTTCGATTTCGGTGGGGAACGGCCGTCGTCGTTTTCCATTCCGGGCTTCGCCCCCGGTGCGGTATCGAAGGAATGGGTTGCCGACCTTTCGTTGTACCGGGCGCCCGACAACCCGGATTTGCTGGTGCTCTCGCCTTCGGCCATCGAGGAATACGTCAACTGCCCCTACCGCTGGTTCGCCAGCCGCAGGCTGCGCCCTCAGGCGCCCGACGAGCTTTTGGGGCCAATGGAGCAGGGCGTGTTCGTCCACGGCGTCTTCGAGGAATTCTATTCCCGCATCGAAGGGGAACTCGGGGTCAAACGCGTGAGCCCGGAAAACCTAAGCCAGTCGCAGGCGCTGCTCGAGCGCGTCTTCGACGAGGTGCTTGCCGCTCAGCCCCAGGTGCAGGACAATGCGCGTTTCATCCCCTTAACCCCGGTTGAGCGCGCAAGGGCGATGCGCCTGAAGCAGATCCTTGTAAGGAACCTAGCCGTGCAGGCGCAGCTGATGCCCTCGTTCACTCCGCTTCTGCTGGAATGCCAAGTGAAGCCCGAGCAGGCAATAGACTATGCGGGCGTTCGCGTTATGGGCCGTGCCGACAGGGTAGATATCGACGCTCAGCGCGGCTGCTTCGCCGTTATCGATTACAAGGGCGGCATCTCTGGACATGAGGCCGGCTTCGACCCCGATAAAGCGGAAGAGGTATGCCTGCCGTCGAAGATCCAGGCCCTTGTTTACGCCCAGGCCTTCCGGCGCGGCATCGTCGACGCCAAGCCCGTCGGCGCCCTGTACCTGAGCTACCGGGCATCCAAGGGCAAGGGCTCGGTTGCCGGATCGTTCGACGATGCGCTTCTTGACCTGCAGGGATTTGCCGGCAGCAAGTCTGCCGTGAAGATGAATTTCGGCTCGTACCTGGATATGGTCGAAGAGCTTGTCGGCGAAAAGCTCGCGCGCCTGTACGAGGGCTGTATCGAGCCGAACCCCGCAGCGGCGCAGTCTTGCAAGTACTGCCCGGTTGCCAATTGCGAAAGGAGGCTGTCGTGAACCTGGATTCGTGCACGCCCGGCCAGCGCCGGATAATCTCAACGCTCCATGCGCCGCTTATGGTTTCCGCCGGTGCGGGAAGCGGCAAGACGTTCACGTTGACGCAACGCATCGCCTACGCCTTGGAAGACGACGGCTCCGGCGCGTTCGCAAACGGCATCGACGAGGTGCTTGCCATCACGTTCACCAAGAAGGCCGCCGCCGAATTGAAGGCGCGCATCAAGGCCAAGCTCATGGAAATGGGTCAAAGCGCCGAGGCCCTGAAGGTCGACGACGCCTGGATCTCTACGATACATGGCATGTGCTCCCGCATCCTGCGCGAGCATGCCTTCGAGCTCGGCATCGACCCGGCCTTCGAAGTTGCAAGCGAGGTGGAGGTGTCCGCTTTGCGCTCGCGCGCCTACGATGCGGTGATGGAGCGGCTCGAGCAGGGTAGCGATGCCGACTTGGCCGCGCTTGTTTCATACCTGGGCGTTGGCGAGGAAGGCCAGGGGGCTGCCGGCGTAGAGCAATGGGTGGACGCCTTAACCGCCCGTGCGCTGGCCCTGCCTGCAGGCTTCGATGCCATCGACCAACCCGTCGCAGATGCCGACCCTTCAGCGCTCCTTCGCCGCCTGGTTGAGCGGGCAGAGGATGTGGTTGCCTGCATCGAGTCGCTTCCCAAGCAGGGAAAGACCGATGTGAAGGTTCTGGCTGCCATGGGTGAAGCCCTGGCCCAAGCCCACGAGTATCTGCTCTCGGGCGCGTGCGGCACATCCTTCTACGATAAAGGCTTCGATGCTGAGCGCTTCGTTGCCGTGTATTTCGCGTTCCCGCGAACCGCCAAGAACTTCCATACGAAGCAGTCCGATCCCACGCTGTTCGCCGACTACCGCCAAAGCTATGCAGAAGAGGGCGCAGTGGTAGAAGCCGCCCTTGCCGCGCGCGACCTGCGCTCTTTGCTGGCCCTTGCGCGCGCGGTGGATGCCGAGTACCAGCGCATCAAGGGCCCATCCCTGCTGGACAACGTGGACCTGCTTCGGCTGGCCTATGCGGCGCTGGTGGAAAACCCGGCAATCGCCGAGTCGTATCGTGGCCGCTTCAAGATGATCATGGTGGACGAGTTCCAAGATACCGACGAGCTGCAGGTTGCGCTGATCGGTGCCCTGGCCGAAGACGGCTATGCCAACGTATGCACGGTAGGCGACGCCCAGCAGAGCATCTACCGGTTCCGCGGCGCCGACGTCAACGTGTTCTTCGGCTTCCATTCGATGCTGGAAGAGCAATGCCCCGACCTGCAGTTCGTCAGCCTGCCCGACAACTTCCGCAGCCATGCCGACGTGCTTTCGCTGGTGGATTGCATCTTCTCGCAAGACCAGGTGTTCGGCGATTACTTCCTTTCCCTTTCCCCCAAGGGGAAGGTGAACGACGAGCCCGACCCGGTGTTCTCCAGCCGCCCCCGAATCTCGATGGCGCTCTACGAGTGCATGACGGGCGGCCCGGGAGTCGGTGCGGGCAGGCAGGCCTGCGCAGAGCGCATCGCCCAGCATTTCAGCGAGCTTCGCCAGGCGGGCGAAGAGCCGGGGAGCATGGTTGTGCTTTTGGGTGCCATGTCGAACGTCGATGTGTATGCCGAGGCGCTGCGCGATGCCGGGTTCGAGTGCCTGGTTGCCGGCGGCTCCACCTTCGCAGGCGCCTACGAGGTGCAGCTGGTTTCGAGCATGCTTGCGTTCTTCGCCGATCAGCTCGACAACGAGGCCTTGTTTGCGCTGCTGTCGTCGCCGCTGTTCGCGTTGGGCGACGATGTGCTGCTCCATCTTGCCACCGGGCACGACCGTCAGGGGCGCTCGCATCGCCGCGACCTTTCCACCGGGTTTGCCCTCTGGGAAAAGGAACGGGGGCTTTCTGGCCTTTCCCCCCAGCAGGAAGACCAGCTCGATTTCGCGCAGTTGTGCCTGCAAGAGGCTTTGCGGGCCTCCCGCTCTGCCGGCTCTGCCGCAGCGGTTCGTCAGCTTCTGCGAGCCAGCGGGTGGCTTATCCGGCTTGAGGGCTCTGGCGCTCAGGGGCAGGCGATAGTGGGCAACCTGAGCAAGGCCCTGCGCCTTATCGAGGACATCGAGCAGGAGGGCTTCGGCCCGGTGCGCACGGCCAGCCGTTTCAAGGCGAACCTTCAGGCGATGAAGCTCTCGCCGGGCACCATCTCTGCCGGCAGCTCCGATTTCGTGCGCATCATGACCGTGCATGCCAGCAAGGGCCTGGAGTTTCCCCATGTTGCCCTGGGCGATTTGCGCATGACGGGCAGAAGCGACAGCATCCTGGCTGAAAACATAGCGGGCCGTACCTATGCGTGCATCAAGCCGCCGGTCTTGGGATCGGTCCGCAAAACCGTGGACTCGCTGCACGATTTGCTTGAGCGCCCCGAGCCAACACAGCAGGGGATCGAGCAGGCTTCAACCTATGCTGAGCGTTGCGCCCTGTTGGAGCGCTACGTTGCCGAGCAGGAGCTGGCCGAATCCCGAAGGCTTCTCTACGTTGCCCTTACCCGCGCCAGCAAGTCGTTGTTCATCGGCGTTGTGCGCAGGGGCAACAAGGATTTCTCGTACGCGGGCAGGGGCGTGCTGGAAGACCTTCATTATGCCCTGGGCTGGGAGGCGTCCGCCTCTGCGCCGGTTCAGATGCTCGACTACGGCGGCTCTGCCCCCATGCGCTTCGAGTTCAATGTCCTGGATACGCCGGCGGAAGCCGAACCCGCGCCATCCCGTGAAGACGCATCGTTTGCCATCCCGTCGCAGCCTCCCCAAAAGCCCCCGTACTCGCAGCCGTTGGCCGCAGCGCGATCCGACGTGTTCTCGTATTCGTCTGTTTCCGCGCCGGTAGCGCCGGCTGGCGAGCCTGCCGAGCCGGGAATGTTCGATGGGCTAAAGGCGCAAGACGAAGAGGCAACGGCGCTCGGCACGGCATTCCATCGCCTGGCCCAGCGGGCTATCCTCGACGCGAACGGCGGCCCGCTTGCCTGCCCCGATGCATCGGTCGTCGAAGCCCAGGTTCGCAAGCAGGGGCTTTCTGCCGATCAGGCCCTTCGCCTGCAGGCTGCGCTGGAGCGTTGGTTCGGCAGCGACTTATGCCGCAAATTGACCCAGGTGGGCGCTCCTTTGGCGGAGGTTCCCTTCATGGTTTCCCTTGAGGGCCCAAAGGGCCTGGTTTACCTTGAGGGCGAGATCGATGCGGTTTCGTTTGCGGATGACGGTTCGGCTTTTCTTGTTGACTACAAAACGGGCGGGTCTGCCTCCGAGGCGGAAGAGCATCTGCGGGAAAAGCATCTGCTGCAAGCGCAATGCTACGCCTTGGCCCTGATAGATCGCGGTTGCCCTGCTGTGGAAGCCAGCTTCGTGCGGGTAGAACAGGTTAACCTGCAATGCCCGGGGCAGCCGCAGGTTGTAACCTACCGTTTCTGCAGCGAGCAGCTGGCCAGCTTGCGGCAAACCGTTTTGCAGGCATATGCTTGCGCATCTTAGGATTGATGGCTTCGAAGGCTTCGGCAATTGTGGGAATGGGATGGTAAGGTAGCGCCATGGACACGCTTTTCACCGAGATAGACAACGCAAAACGCACGAAGAACGCCCCTTTGGCGGTGCGCATGCGCCCGCGCTGCCTTGACGAGCTTATCGGCCAAGAGGATGCACTAGGCCCGGGAACCTGGCTTCGCGCGGCCATCGAGGGCGACACGCTTTCCTCGGTTATCCTGTACGGCCCGGCAGGTACCGGCAAAACCTCCATCGCCCACGTGATAGCCGAGACCACCCATGCCCATTTCGTCGAGGTGTCCGCCATCGGCGGAACGGTTTCAGACTTGCGCCGGGAGATATCGGAGGCCGACAAGCGCCTGGTTTCCTTGGGGGTGCGCACCATCCTGTTCGTGGATGAGATCCATCGCTTCAACCGCGCGCAGCAAGACGCCCTGCTCCATGCGGTGGAAGATGGCGTGGTCGTGCTTATCGGCGCAACGACGGAAAACCCGTTTTTCGAGGTGAACTCCGCGCTTATCTCCCGTTCGCGCGTGGTGGAGCTGCATAGGCTCTCAGACGACGCGCTCCGCCGCATCCTTGCCCGCGCCCTCAGTGCGCCCGAGGGGCTTGCCGGGGCTTTCGAGCTTTCGGAGGGGGCGCTTGACGCTATCCTCTTGCTCTCGGGCGGCGACGCTAGAAGCGCGCTGAACACGCTATCGCTTTCTTGCGATATGGCCCGTGCCGGCAACGAGTCGGTGGTTACCGAGGAAATGGTGCGCGCCGCGGTGCCTCACCGCAGCCTTCCGTACGACAAGAAGCAGGACATGCACTACGACGTCATCTCGGCGTTCATCAAGTCGATGCGCGGGTCCGATCCCGACGCGGTGCTGTACTGGCTTGCGCGCATGATCGATGGTGGGGAAGACCCGAAGTTCATCGCACGCCGCATCTTCATCTGCGCGGCCGAGGACATCGGCAACGCAGACCCTCAGGCCGTGCTCATCGGCGAGGCGGCTTTCCGCGCTGCCGAGGTCATCGGCTACCCCGAATGCCGCATCAACCTTGCCCAGGCTGCGGTGTACATGGCCCTTGCCCCGAAGTCGAACGCTTCGTATACGGGGCTTGCCAAGGCGATGGACGAGGTGCGCAACGGGCCGCTGCGCGCAGTGCCCGACCATCTGCGCGACAGGCACCGCCCCGGTTCGGAGGAATATGGGGAATATCTTTACCCCCACAGCAACCCAGAAGGCTATGCCGACCAGCGATATTTGCCAGAAGGCCTGGAACGGGGCGCCTTTTTTACGCCTGGGGAACGTGGATGGGAACGCTACCGCACCGAGGCGCCGCTTTCGGATAGAATGTAAAACCATACGTGGCCGTCTGGCCGCCGATCAGAGGAGGAAACATGGAAGTCTTCGAATCGCTGGTTCCCGTGGGAATCGTCTTGCTGTGCGTTGCGGGCGTCGTTGCCTTGGTCGCGCTTGCCTATCTTCTTGTAACGCTCACCAAGTCGATGAAGGAAACCTTCGCGAAGGTCGATCCTCTCATTGACCAAGCCCAAGAAGCGCTTGAAACCACCAAGCCCGCCCTTGAGCGCATCGATCCGCTCATGGAGCGCATCACCCTTACCGTAGATGCCGCCAATCTGGAGATCATGCGGGTCGACCAGATCCTGGAAGACGTCAACACCATCACCGGCAACGTCTCCAAGGCTACCGAGTCCATCGACTCCATCACCTCTTTGCCGCTGGATGCCCTAAGCAGCGTAACCAGCCGCATTCGCAACTGCATTGCCCCTTTGGGCTCCAAGGAAGGCCGCGTTGGCGTTGCCGCACAGGCCGTCGATGCGAAGCTCGACTGCGTGGAAGACCGCGTTGCCGACGTTCAGGCCAAAAACGACGTGAAGCGCGCAGAGGCCGCACAGGCCGCTGCTGCCCGCGACGAGGCCGCCGCTCAGGCCAACGGCATGTCCTCCAGCCTGAAGGATGCTTTCTCTGCGCAGATCATCAGCGACTCCGAGTCTGCCCAGGGCAAGTAGGAGAGCGCCTTTCCGATGTCTGCATCTGCCTCCGTTCCTGAAGACGACGAGCTTCGCCAAGAGGAGCTTAAAACCCTTAAATCACGGCGCCGCCTATATTCCGGCATCTACATCGTGGTCCTCTGCGCCTTACTGTACCTGTTGGGCAGGGTGCTCAACCTCCTTGCCACTCCGATGGGCATCATCGTCTGGACCACCATCATCGTGTTCTGCCTGCGTGGCCCGGTGAATTACCTGGAGAAAAAGGGCGTGCCCCGTTTTGCGGGCACGCTTTTGGCGTATGTGCTGATGGTCGCCGTCCTGTTCTTGATGGGATGGCTGCTCCTTTCGCCTGCCATGGGCATCGGCAGCCAGTTCACCGAATTGCTGCAGACCTTTGCCATCCAGATCTCTTTTCTTAGGGATGAGTGGAACGATCTGTACGGCCAGTACGCCTATCTGCTGCAAGATGAGCGCATCAACGGCTGGCTCAACGATGCCCTTTCCAATGTGGGCTCATGGTTTTCCGGCATGGCCTCTGCCAGCGCGGAAGGTGTAGTGGGCTTCGGTTCGAGCGTTGCAACGTCTGCTTTGGTGATCGGCTTCTCGCTCGTGGTGGCTTACTGGGTGCTTATGGAGCTTCCCGCTATGGGCGCCGAGATCAAGCGCCTGTTCGGCCCTCGCTTCCACGACGACTTGAACATCATCTACCTTACCGGCACGCGCGTTATGGGCGGCTACATCAAGGGCACGCTGGTGCAGTGCATGCTCATCGGCGTCGGCTGCGGAATCGGCTTCGCCATCATGGGAATTCCCAGTGCCGCCGCACTCGCCGTCATCACCGGCCTGCTGAACATCATCCCAGTGGTGGGTCCTTGGCTCGGCGGCGCGATGGCCGCGCTGGTTGGCGTGTTCGTAAGCCCCATCGTGGCCTTGCTCGCGCTGGTGTACACCATCGTGGTGCAGCAGGTTATCTACACCTTCGTGTCGCCCAAGATCATGGGTAATTCGGTGGATATCCATCCTGCGCTCGTCATCATGGCGTTGATGATCGGCTCGGCCCTCGGTTTCGCGGTGGGCGGCTTCATGGGCAACATCGTTGGCATGCTGGCATCCATACCCGCAGTCGCTGCCGCTAAATCGCTGTTCGTGTACTACTTCGAGAAGCGCACCGGGCGCTCGATCGTGGCTCCCGACGGCGTTATATTCAAGGGCGGCGGCCCCGAGGGTTGCCCCGACCCGCTTGTCGATGCCACGGGCGGCTTTTCTGCCGACGAGGTAAAGCACCGCGGCTTGCATCAAGGAAAATGATAGAATCGGCTTTTGCAAAAGCGCTCTAACACGTAACTGAAGAGGATAACTACCGCATGAAGTACATGACTACTGCTGAAATCCGTGAGAAGTACCTGAAGTTCTTCGAGGATAAGGGCTGCAAGCGCATGCCCTCGTCGTCGCTCATCCCCGACGATCCCTCGCTGCTTCTTACCAGTGCCGGCATGGTGCAGTTCAAGCCCTATTTCCTCCATCAGAAAGAGCTGGACAAGCGCTATATCGGAACCACCACGGTTCAGAAGTGCGTCCGCACCAACGACATCGAGAACATCGGCGATGCCCGCCACCTGAGCTTCTTCGAGATGCTGGGCAACTTCAGCTTCGGCAAGTACTTCAAGAGCGAGATGTGCGCTTGGGCCTACGAGTTCTCTACCCAGGTCTTGGGCCTGCCTGCCGAAAAGCTCTACTTCACCGTCTTCGAAGACGACGACGAGACCATCGAGATCTGGAAGGGCCTCGGTGTTCCGGAAAGCCACATCTCCAAGCTTGGCGAAGAAGACAATTTCTGGCGCGCCGGCCCCACCGGCCCCTGCGGCCCCTGCTCCGAGATCTACTTCGACCAGGGCCCCGAAGTCGGCTGCGGCAGCCCCGACTGCAAGCCCGGCTGCGATTGCGATCGTTACCTTGAGTTCTGGAACTGCGTGTTCACCCAGTACGACGGCCAGGAAGACGGCACCCTTGCGCCCCTGCAAACCAAGAACATCGATACCGGCATGGGCCTTGAGCGCATTGCCGCCATCATGCAGGGCGTAACCAACAACTACGACACCGACGTGCTTCGCAGCCTGGTTGCCGTCGGCGAATCGCTGTGCGGCAAGGATTACGGCAACGGCGGTTCGGTCGACACCAGCCTGCGCATCATGGCCGACCATAGCCGTTCGGTCACGTTCATGATCGCCGACGGCATCCTTCCTTCCAATGAAGGTCGCGGCTACGTTCTTCGCCGCCTGCTGCGCCGCGCGGTGATGAAGGGCCATTCGCTTGGCATCGAGGGCGCCTTCCTGGAAAACTACATCGACAAGATCATCGAGCTTATGGGCGATGTGTACCCAGAGCTCGTGGAAAACGAAGAGCTTATCAAGCGCGCGGTGCTCTCTGAAGAAGAGCGTTTCGGCGCTACCCTGCGTCAGGGCCAGGCCTACCTTGATGAAGCGCTGTCCGAACTCGACGGCAGCGTGCTTTCCGGCGCTACGGCGTTCGTCCTTCACGACACCTACGGCTTCCCGGTAGAGATCACCAAGGAGATCTGCGAAGAGCGCGGCTTCCGCATCGACGAGGAAGAGTTTGCCCGCTGCATGGAAGAGCAGCGCGAACGTGCCCGCGCCGCCAACGTCAAAGACGCCGAGGCTGCTTGGAGCACTTATGGCGGCATCCATGCGGAGCTGCTGAAGGAACTGGGTGCTACCGAGTTCATCGGCTATACGCAGCTTACCTCCGACTCGAAGATCACTGCGCTGGTGAAAGACGGCGCTCGCGTGTCGAAGATCGAAGCCGGTGATGAGGCCGAGGTCGTGCTCGACATTACCCCGTTCTACGCCGAGATGGGCGGCGAGGTAGGGGATACCGGCCACTTGGTGGGCGATCAGGCCGTGCTCGAGGTCGTTGACACCAAGGCTCCCGAAAAGGGCCTGGTGGTTCACAAGGTGAAGGTGCTTTCCGGCAGCGTTTCGGTTGGCACTCCCGTCGGTGCCAAGGTCGACGGTGCCCGCCGTGCGCGCATCTCCCGCAACCATACCTGCACGCATATCCTGCATGCTGCCCTGCGCCAGGTTTTGGGCGCCCACGTCAAGCAGGCCGGCAGCTACGTCGGCCCGGAGCGCCTTCGCTTCGACTTCACCCACTTCGAGGCGGTAACGCCCGATCAGATCAAGGAAGTGGAGAAGATCGCCAACGACGTGGTGATGCAGGCCATTTCCACCAACATCTTCGAAACCTCGCTTGCCAAGGCACGTGAAGCCGGAGTAACCGCCCTGTTCGGCGAGAAGTACGGCGACACCGTGCGCGTTGTGGAAGTCGGCGACTTCTCGCGCGAGCTCTGCGGCGGCTGCCATGTTTCCAATACGGCTGAGATCGGCTTGGTGAAAATCGTTTCCGAGAGCAGCGTGGGCTCCAACCTGCGCCGAATCGAAGCGGTTACCAGCTACGAGGCCCTTGAGTACCTGAACCGCTTCGAGGCCCAGGTGAAGGAGCTCTCTTCGCTTCTCCGCGTTCCCGCTTCCGATGTGACCGCCCGTGTGGAGGGCAACATCGCGCAGCTGCGCGAGCTGAATGCGAAGCGCAAGGCCAACAAGGCTTCCGTGGCCTCTGGCATCTTGCCCGAGGCGCTCGATACCTGCACGCTGGAACACAACGGCATTTCCGTGTTCGTCTTCCGCAAGGATGGCATCGATGCCGGCGGCCTGCGCAATTTCTGGGATATCCTTCGCGGTCGCCTTCCCGAAACCTGCGCCTGCGTTCTGGCGTCCGACAACAGCGGCACGCCCATCCTGCTCGCTGCCGGCACCGATGAGGCTGTTGCCAAGGGCTTCAATGCCGGCAACGTCATCAAGGCCATCTCGAAGGAGATCAAGGGCGGCGGTGGCGGCAAGCCCACTATGGCCCAGGCAGGCGGCAAGGATGTTTCCGGACTCGATGCCGCACTCGATGCTGCGCGCAAGCTGTTTGCGTAAGCGCAGCTCGGCTATTGGTAAGGATTTGCTCTTTTGAGGGTTATGGCTCTTGATATCGGCAAGGTTCGCTGCGGGATCGCCATCAGCGACCCGCAAGAACGGGTAGCCACGCCTTTGTGCGTGCTGCCCACCGAAGAGGTGCGCTCCAACGCCCCAAGCTTCCGGCGGTTGTGCGAAGATTGGGAACCGGAGCTTATCGTTTCCGGTTTGCCGTTAACCCTCAGCGGCCAAAAGGGTCCTCAGGCTCAGTCTATTCGCGAAGTGGCCCAGCAGGTTGCCACAGCGCTTTCCTTGCCCTTGGAGTTCTCGGACGAGCGATTGAGCTCATCGGAAGCGAAGCGCGTTCTTCGAGAAGAGGGCATGTCCGAACGCGACATGCGCGGTAAAGTCGACATGGTGGCTGCATCGCTGTTCCTACAATCGTGGCTGGACAAGCGACAGCAGGCGTCTACTGAAAGGTGATTCCATGACTCCCAGGAAGGTAACGTATTCCCGGAAATCTACCCATGCTGCCCGCGCCGCCCATGCCAGAGGCGAACGCGAGTTCCGCACATACGATACTTCGGCTATCCGGCCGAAGAAATCGAAGGTGCCGTATGCGGTGGCGGCAGCGGTGGCGGCCGTAATCATTATCGTGGTCATCGCCCTGTTCGTGGGCACAAGCTGCGCTGAGGCTGCCAACGACCATCTGGCGCCCGATGGGCAGAAAGTCACCGTTCAGATAGCAGATGGATCCACCTTGCCCGTTATCGCAGATACCCTCTACGATGCGGGCCTTATCGTTCGTAGGG
>CAVDWN010000010.1:0-15411 GCA_963612535.1 Sphaerochaetaceae bacterium | reverse complement strand
GTGATGGCGATGGTCTTCTCGAAGTGGGCAGAGGGCTTGCCGTCGCGCGTGCACACCAGCCAGCCGTCGCTCATGACCTTGGTCTTGTACGTGCCGATGTTGATCATGGGCTCGATGGCAATCACCATGCCGGCTTCCAGCTTGATGCCCGTATGCTTGCGGCCGTAGTTGGGAACATTCGGATCTTCATGCATATCGCGGCCCACGCCATGGCCAACGTACTCACGCACCACGCCGTAGCCGGCACGCTCGGCGATCTCCTGGATGGCGTGGCCGATGTCGCCCAGATGGTTGCCAGGACGCGCAGCCTCGATGCCCGCCCACATGCACTGCTCGGTAACCTCCAGCAGGCGCTTCTTTTCCGGGCTGATCTTGCCCACTGGGTAAGTCCAGGCGTTGTCGCCCACCCAGCCCTTCACGATGGCGCCGGTGTCGATGGAGAGGATATCGCCTTCCTGAAGGATCACGGAGTTCGAAGGAATGCCATGGACGATCTGGTCGTTCACGGAAGCGCAGATGCTGCCAGGGAAGCCGCCGTAACCCTTGAACGCAGGGATGCCGCCTTCCATACGGATAATCATCTCGGCCAAACGGTCGAGCTCGGCCGTGGAAACGCCAGGCTGCACGCGGGCGCCCACTTCACGGAGGACTTTCGCCGAAAGACGGCCTGCCTCGGCCATCTCCTCGATCTCTGCAGGAGATTTCTTGATGATCATGCTTATGCCTTTCTTTTCGTTTATCAGGCTAAGAGTACACCCTGCGCAACTTATTCGGAAGCGCGCCCCGGCGAATCACCCAAAAGCAAGATAGTCTTGATAGGCAGGCAAGCTGGATAGCTTCTTGTCCTGGAAAGCGCCAACCCATAGGCCCTGCAAAGTTTTCTCTTCGCTTGTGAAGCCATATGCGCCCGAACAGGCTTGCAGGGCCTCGCCGTCATAGCAAGAAAAGCCCACGGTTATCGCCTCGTCGTCTTCTATCGCGCGGGTGGTCTCGCGCCCCTCGTTGGCCGAAGCGGTATCGGTTCCGCCTTCCTTGGGCCCGGAAGAAACGATGCGGGTAGCCGTGGTTAGATGGTACGAATCGCCATTGTGCGAAACAACAAGGTGGATGCCCGACACAATGGGCAGATCGTAGGCGCTTCTAGCAGAGGAAACGCAGGCGGCCAGATACTCTTTGAGCTGAGCACCCGTCATCTGAACGCGGTACACCGAAGTAGGTGCCACCGAATAGGCAAGATCGGTTGCGGTCTTGTCCCCCGAATACAACGGGCAGCGCGCCGTCTTCGCCGATATGGCGAAGACGTCCGTGCCTAGCGAAGTCGCAGCAGCCTGCGCAATGGAACAGGCGGCAACATTGCCCTTTGTGGAATCGTACAGGTTGCTCACGCCCTCGCTGAAGCTCACCAGCGTCTTGGTGTCTTGGGTTTGCCGCGCCCGCAGCAAGTCCTTCACCTCGTTCAGGGCATCACCGGCCCCAAGCGCTCCCGACACCACTTCTTGGAAAGTCGTTCCCACCACATCGGAAACCAGCTTGCTGGGCAGGTAGGTACGCACGCTCTCGGACTCCAAGCACGGAGCAAGCGAGGTAAGCGCATCAGGCAGGGTAATATGTTCGTCCTTGGAGGTGGGCACCAGCTTGTCTATCCCCATAAGGCCAAGGTAGTAGTCTTGGGCCTGCGTGCTCATGATGCTGGAAAGCACTTGGACCGCAGGGGCATGGATGGTCTCGTCGCTAGTGGTAACGGAAACGCCCTGGGTCTTCACATCGCTCACCATGCCCACGAACACCGGCTCAGCGAAGGCCCAGCTCGATGAGTCGCCGAAGAACGGCAATGCCCGCACCGTCATGTTGTGCTGCGACCCGTACACCGATGCCTGGCCGTCTTCCAAGAACATCATGGCCGCCTGCCCCTCCAGGAACTGGCGTTCTGCGTCGTCGGGGGAAAGGGACATGTCGCTAGGATCGATGACTTTCTGGTCTACCAAAGCAGAGGCATAGGAAAGCGCGTCGTCGAACGAAGAGCCCTCCACCGAAACGGTGTTGCCGCTTTTGTCGCGCTTGATTATCTGCCCCCACAAGTCCTCGGTCTTGGAGACGAGCGACGAATCGGCAAAGCCCTGCATCACCTCGTAGCAGACCTCCGAATCGCCCATGCCGGCAATGAAGCCGCGCACGCCCTTCTCGGAAAACGCCTGGCACGCCTGCAGGAACGAATCCTTGTCGGTGGGCACCGGGATGTCGTACATCTCGAACAGGTAGCTGTTCACCACAATGCCCTTGAAGCCGCTGGCGCCTGGGACGTACTTCACCTTGCCGCCATCGCCGGAAATCTGGCTCAAGCTCTTCTCCGGGTAGTTCTGGGCCAGCTCCGTCCCCGACAAGTCGTACAGGGAATCACCCAGCGCTTCTGCGCTTACCCGGTTGAAATCGCGTGTGAGCACCACATCGGGAAGCGAGCCGTTCTTCGCCTGATAGCTGTAGAAATCGAGCGAGTCTTCGCCCACTATCCACTCGATGTCGTAATCAGGGTTCAGCTCGTCGATGTACTGGGCGAAGCCGGAGGATATAACCGAGTAGTCCCAAACCGAAACCGTGACGTGGGTCTTCTGCTGCTTGGATTCGCACGAGCACAGAAGAAGGAGCATGGCAACCGAGACGAATGCGGCAACAGCGCACCTCGCAATCCGCCCAAACAGGTTTCCTTGCCTTCCGCCCATACGCACCACGCTACCCTGACTGCCCGCCAAGCGGAAACACCCGCCCGGCTTGTTCTTCTCTCGAATCAAGTATATGGGCGCACCCCTCCCCTTCACACAATTCCCGTACACCTACCGCATTTTTGAGGGATAACGAGAACATGATCCCAGGTGGGCTTTGATACCATATCCCTACAGGTAAACCGAAGGGGTGTCATGGACACACGCAAAACGAACCAGCGCCGCGCATCTGCGCCACGCAACACGAATCGCCAAGTCATCGATGCGCGCCCCGCGCCGCGCCGGCACGCGCAAGCAGCTCCTTCGGAAGCAGAGGGTGCCAGCCGCCAAACCCCAGGTCAACATCAAACCGCCGGGCAACGTCAAGCCGCCGGCCGGCCTTCGCACAGCCGCCCCACGCAAGGGCGTCCGGCAAACGATGCCGCCCAGCGGGAATTCCGGCGGCGCCAAAGGGAGGCAGGCAGGCAAGCGGCCGGCTACAGCCGCCAAGCATCGGACCGAAGCGCTCGGCATGCGGGTTCCCGTCAAAGCGCACGCAGCAGCCAGTCCAACCAACAGCGCGTAGGCACCCAGGATTCGCTTTCCTACCGGAACCTCACCCCGCGCGCCGGCACGGGCACCTACGTGCGCCACGGCTTTTCCAAGAAGAAGAGCAAGTTCCCGTTTATCGCCGGCGGAATCGCCGCCGCGCTGCTTCTGTTCATCATCGTGAACATCGCCGGCGCGCTTAGCACGCCGCCCCAAAACGAGGAAGAGCAAGCAACGGCCGCGGAAGACGTTGCGGTAACCCCCACCTCGCTCACCATCACCTTCGCAGGCGACTGCACCCTGGGCACCGACGAGAACTTCAGCTCCGATACCAGCTTCAACACCAAATACGAGTCGGTAGGCGACCCCTCTTACTTCATGGCGAACGTTGCCAGCATCTTCGCTGCCGACGACCTTACCGTAGCCAACATGGAGGGTACCCTTACCACCGCCACGCAGCGCGAAGACAAGACCTACGCCTTCAAGGGCTCGGCCGATTACGCCCAGGTGCTGGTGAAGGGCAATATCGAAACCGCCTCGCTTGCCAACAACCACTCCCACGACTACGGCGAGCAAAGCTACACCGACACCATTTCCGCCCTCGATGCGGCGGGCATCGACAGCTTCGGCTACGACCGCATCTGCTACCGCGACGTGAAGGGCGTGAAGGTCGCGCTCATCGGCACCTACGAGCTTGCCAAGCACCTGGACATCCAGGAAGAGATGAAGCAGAACATCCAAACCGCGAAGGACAACGGCGCGCAGATAACCTGCGTCTTCTTCCATTGGGGCAACGAAAAGGAAACCGTGCCCGACGAGATCCAGGTTCAACTGGGGCATATGGCCGTCGATGCCGGCGCCGATTTGGTAGTAGGCTCGCATCCGCACGTTATCCAGGGGTACGAGAAGTACAACGGGCACTACATCGTATACAGCCTGGGCAACTTCTGCTTCGGCGGCAATCCCAACCCGTCCGACAAGGACTGCATGATCTTCCAGCAGACCTTCACGGTTACCGGCAACGATGTTGCCACCGACGACAACATCAACGTCATCCCCTGCTCCATCTCTTCGGCATCGAGCTACAACAACTACCAGCCCACCCCCGCCGAAGGGGACGAGGCAACGCGCATCCAAGCGAAGATAGAGAAGAGCAACGCCAGCATCGCAACGCTCTCCCAGCAGATATCCCAGCAAGCATCGTCGCAGTCGACGTCATCCAGCACCAGCAGCTAGTACGGCGGCCCGCCTCCGGTACAGCGGCAGGCCCCATCGGCCAGGGCATTGTGCCCGGCTTGGCCTGGCAATTGCACCCCGGCTGACGACGCGCCCAACGTGGGCGTGAAGCGGCGCGAAGAGCAAGCACCTGCAAGCATGCAGGAAACAGGAAAGGAACCCCTATGGACACCCCAGTTTGGCTCATCACCGGCGCAAGCCGCGGCTTCGGCAAGGAATTCGCAACGGTAGCGCTTGAACACGGCTGCCGCGTTGCCGCCGGGGCACGCAAGCCCGAAGCGGTTCGCGCAGCGTTCGGCGAAAACGACAACCTGCTTCCCGTCGCGCTCGACGTTACCGACCAGGACCAGATCGCGCAGGCGGCTAGCCAGGTTATCCAACGATTCGGCCGCATCGACGTGCTGGTGAACAACGCCGGCTACGGCATCTTCGGCTCCCTCGAGGAAACCAGCGATGCAGAGACGCGCGCCATCTTCGATACCAACGTGTTCGGCATGATGAACGTCACCCGCGCCGTGCTGCCCCATATGCGCAAGCAGGGCTCTGGACGCATCGTCAGCATCGGGTCCATGGCAAGCTTCGCCTGCGACCCTGGCGGGGCCCTCTACGATGCCACCAAATTCGCCGTTGCCGCAGTAAGCGAAACCCTGGCTTTGGAGATGAAGCCCTTCGGCATCGAGGCCATGGTGGTCGAGCCCGGCATGTTCCGCACCAACTTCTTCGACGGAACGTCTATCCGCACCCCGGAAAACCCCATCCCCGCCTACGACGGAACGCCGGCACGCGGCGCTGCCGACTACTGCCTGGGGCACAACTACCAGCAGCACGGCGACCCGCGCAAGGCGGCCGAATTCGTCTACCAGGTGGCCAGCTCGCCCGAGCCTTTGCCCCTTTGGCTGCCGGTTGGCAAAGACGCCGTGAAGAAGTTCGAGAAGAAGCTCGGCAAGATGGTCGAATCCATCCAGCCCTATAAGGAGCAGGCCTCCGACCTCTTCATAGACGAATAAGCACCGTTGCACAATGGGGTCCGGCCACAACAGGCCCGACCCCGTTGAAACCACTTATCCACCTGCGAAGTGCCTTGCCCTTGCGCATGGCAAGGCCTTGCAAGGTGCAAGGGTCGAGCGATCCCACCTGACCTGTCCGCGCAGCCGCGGCTGCGCAACAGGCCCGCAACCAAGGGTTTGACACTATAACGCCTTCAGCCCAGCCCTTCTACCAGGAGGTTTTCTCTCCTTCTTCCACGGAAACCTCGTCTGTAGGCAGACGGTCTATCTTCCTGCGCAGCTTCCTGGTTGTGCCGTCAAGATGCTCGTAGCGCTCACGCTTCACATCCGACCCCAAGAACACGATGGCGTGGGACGCGTCCATGGCGAATTGGTAGTTCGCCTCGGTAAGCCGCTCAACCTCCCGGGCCATGTCGGGGCCGATGTGCTTCGAAAGCGAAGTGAGCAGCGAAGCATTCATATGCAGGTAGTACAGAAGCTGCACCGTGCGGTCGTCCTTCGCGTGGCCGCGATCCATGTCCACACGCAGCTGCTGCAGCAACCGCTCGTCCACGCGCTCCATCTCCCTTATCTTGTGGGCAACGGTCATGCGCCGGCGCGACTGCAAGAACACGAAGATGATCGACAGCACCACCAAGGTGCCCAATAGAACAAACGTAAGGCGCATCATCAAGGTGTCGCCCAGCGACATCGAAGGATACAGGGCGGCAAGAGCCAACTGCGTGCCTGCCGCCATGGAAACCGCGGGGCCAATCTGCAGCAAGATGACCCAATACCCAAAGGTCAGCACAAACAAGGTGCGCACCTGCTCAGGAACGAAATGCGTTACCGCGGCGAACATCGCCATGCCAACCAGCATGCCCAGCAGTTGCTTTCCCATCATGCGCATGGTTTCATCGCGATAGGTGTTCATCATCAAAAACGAGGTGATGGGGATCCATGCGCCGAAACGCGTATCCATGAACATCAGCATGCATTCCGAAACCGCAAAGGAAACCCCCACTATCACGCCCAGCTGGATGGCAAAACGCAGCTGAGAGTTCTTCAGGTTGAAATTGTCCTTGATGAAGCGCAGACGGTAGCGTATGCCCCAAGCGAAAGGCGTCGAGTTGTCGCGCGAATTCGCGTTTTCCTGCAGCGTGTGCACCAGAGCCTCAAGCGTTGCGCGCCAAGCGGTGTCATGCTCGCCATCGGCCAAGATATGCAGGTCCAGGAAATGCTCAAGCGACTCCTCCATCGCACGCACCTGTCTGATGCGCCCCTGGCCGAACCCAAGGAACACCTCGGATAAGTCCAAAAGGTACCGCTGCTCGGCGGGGCCCATGTGGCTCACATTGCGCGATGCGGCGTGGACCATGTCTGCCACCAGCTCCGCACAGATCAACAGCTCGAAGGTATAGCGCTGCCTTCCGCTCATCACCCCGCCCTGCCGGAACACGTTGCCGTACTCCTTGTTGCAGTACTCCTGGGTGATCCCATACACGCGGTGGGGGTCCAAATGCGAGGTTTCCCCGTTGGAAAGGTCGATGAGCTGAAAGCCGATATCGTCAAAGGCCCTCATCACGAATTCACGGTCGGAAGTTATCTCATTGTGGTCGGCGAATGCACGCATCGCGTAGATAAAAACCGTGGTGCAGCCGATGGCGAACAGCGTGGCCAGCATGCGCATAGGTATCTCGGAGGCGCCGATGGGATAGATCTCAAGCAGCAGGAACCCCAGGCCCAACATAAAGAAGTTACGCGGCAGGTAATCGTCCGAGTTCATAAGGGTGATGCAGAACATGTACAGCGCACTGCCGCCCACTAGAAGCGCCGGATGCAGGCCGGCAACCGAAGAGCACAGGCTCATAACAAGGAACAGAGCCGCATGCTTCAGGTAGTTCACAAAGGAAAGCCCCGCCGATTCCACCATGGTCTTCGCAAACGACTGGAACACGATGCCCAGCAGCGCATCCTCTACCCCGAAAAGGTTGTACTCAACGAAGAACAGCGCAACTAGGAACACCACGTAGGGAATAACCCCCGTAATCCTCTTTATCAAGCGCCTCTCCTTCGCTACAGCATTGCCGCCTACTCTTCGGCTTCCGAAGCCCCTTCGGAAAAGCCGCCCTTGGAAGCGTCCCATTCCATGGAACCCGCCAACGCGATGATGTTCTCCACCGCGCGGGTTTTGTGGGCGCTCTTACGGTATATCAAGAACACCGGATGGAAGCCCGGATCCACTTCTTCTATGGGAATGGTACGCAATTGAGGGAACGGAGCCAATCCCAGCGTTTGCAAGGTGATGCCGATAAGCTCGGGCTCCACGGCAACCACGCTGCCAAGGGTGATCTCGTCGTCGCACCATTGGCAAACCTTCAGGCCGTTGTCCTCGACGATCTTCTGCACTTCTTCGCCAACCGGCGTCTCGGGCCGGTAGGTGACGATCTCCGTATCGCGCATATCGTCAAAGGAAATGCTATTTCGGTTCGCCAGGGGGCTTTCCTCATGCACCAGGGCCACCAGGTCCTGCTTCAGCACGGGCACGAACTCCAAGTCGGGCCTGTTCTCCACATAGGCGCCGATAACGATATCGTACGTGCCGTCTTCCAGGTTCTCTACCAAACCCTGGGTAAGGCCCTGGTACAGACGCACGTCCACATGCGTGCCGTACTTATTGCGATACTCTCGCAGCAAGGCGGGAAGATAATCCGCCTGCAAGGTGAAGATAGTGCCGATGTCGATGGTGCCCGACAGGCTGTTGGCGTGCTCTTGGGCAACCTGAATGCCCTTGTCTATCACGTCCAAGCCCTCGGAAACGTACTCGTTGAATTCGCGACCGAACTTGGTAAGGCGAACATTGCGCCCATGCTGCTCGAACAGCGGAATGCCCAGCTCCCCTTCTAGCTGCTTGATCGAATTCGAAAGCGCCGGCTGCGTGATGAACAGCTCTTCGGCAGCTTTCGTGAAATGCTGAACTTGCGCAAGCTTCCTGAAATACCTCAGCTGCGAAAGATTCATGGTGCGTCCCTCCCCCTCAAGGCCATTGAGACAAACAATAAGGCCTCCGTCCATTTTATAGGACGGAGGCCTTAGGGAAGCCTAGGTTCAAAAGAACGCTACTGAGTTAACTCCTAGTGGAGGTACTCGATGCGGCCGCCATGCTTCTCGCACTCGCGAGCGATGGTGATGCGCTGAACGGTAGGAGCACCTTCCTCGAGCCACATTGCGCGGCAGTCGCGGTACAGACGCTCGGTCGGACCGTAGGGAGAATCCTCGAAGTAGCCGTCGCCACCGAAGATCTCGAGCATCTCATCGGAAACCAGGCGAACAGTGTCGATGGAGAACAGCTTGCAGATTGCAGCCTTCTCGTCGATGTACTCGTTGTTCTGGTCGATGTCGAAGTCGCGAGCGAAGTCGTAAACCAGGGTGCGCAGTGCGTGGATCATCATCTGCATGTTGGCGATCTTCATCTTGATTGCCTGGCGCTTGATGATCGGCTTGCCGAAGGTTACACGGTCGGCAGCACGCTTGAGGGAGATCTCGAGCATGCGCTGTGCCATACCCAGGTTAGAGCAGGCGATGTGCACGCGGGAAACGCTCAGGGAGTGGATTGCAACCTCCATGCCCTGGCCCTCTTCGCCGAGCAGGTAGATCGGGTCGAGCTTCAGGTTGGTGAACTTGAGGCCTGCGTGACCTGCGCCCTTGCAACCCATCATGTGGGGCATCGGGATGATCTCGAAGCCAGGAGCATCGTTGGGAACGATGAAAGCGGAAAGACGGGAGTCCTTGTCGCTTTCCTGGTCGGTAACTGCGATGACGTAGGTGTAGTCAGAGCAGTCGGTGTGGGAGATGAGCCACTTCTCACCGTTCAGGATGTAAGAGCCGTCGGGCTGCTTCTCTGCGGTGGTGTGAAGGTCGGCGCCGGTGCCGCCGGTCTTCTCGGTGATGGCGAAGTTGCAGTAGATGGTCTTGTCCTGGAACTTCGTCATGAGCTGGTCTTTGAGTTCCTGCTTGCCGTAGTCCTCAAGGATGCGCCAGTTCATGTCGGCTGCGTGATGCAGATGCATGCGCATTCCGCCAGGGCCACGAGAGAACTCTTCCTGTACCTTCAGGATCTCAAGCTCGTTGAGGTTCCATCCGCCGTACTCTTCGGGAAGATAGAAACGATAGAGGTCGTTCTCCTTGGCAAGTTCATAGAACTTGTCCGGGAACGTGTTGGTTACCTCGATCTCCTTCTGCATCTCGTCGAACGGGCCTTCTGCCAATTCGCGAATCTGCTTCAGATATGCCTGGAACTGCTCATCCGTAATGGTTGCCTTAGGATTCATTGGTCCCCCTAACCTTCTCGCAGTTGCCTTCAAGCTTTCGCTTGTCTGTATGCCTTTATTTTACGGTGAACGGGTTCAATTTCTAATTCCGAAGGATATCGATTTTTATCGAAAGCTATAAATCGCATGAATAGTTTTATTAATAAAACCCCCTGATACTCAATAAGCCCATGCAGCACAGCCCATTCATGCCGTGAACAAGTAGAACATGTTCGCCCCCCTACAACGGCAATGCTCTCCCCTGCACGAGCAAACACGCCGATGAAAAGCTTCGGCCTCCCTACCTTTGCCAACCCAGCCAAACATTCGACGCAAGTCAAACCCGACTCCCCATGCCGGCTCAGCCCAACGTTCCATGGGAGTCCAGCCCGACTCCCCATAAAGCCTGCAACCCCCGATCAAAGCCCTTACCTACCGCTACACCAAGAAGCGTAGCGCGATACCTCGAACCAGCCGTAGAAGCTGCGCCGCCCAACCAAACGGGCAACAGCATCTCAGCCCACCCAAATCCGACTCCCCCTGCAGCTTGCAAACCCATTACGTTGATTTCCCCCGAACGCAAAAGAAGGCGCCCCTTTCGGGACGCCTTCTGAACAGCGAAAGCTCTAGTTGCGCTTAGTTGGCAGGAGCCACCGGAGCGCGATCCTCTTCAGGCTCGATGTCGTCGCCCAGGCGGATGCCGCCCTCAGCCTTCAGGCGGGCGATGGTTGCGTCATCGGCGCCAACCTTCTTCAGGTACTCTGCGGTGTCGCCACCGAGGACAGAAACCTCTTCGAAGTCGGCGATGTTCACCGGAATGGTGGACAGGTGATGCGGCAGGCCAGTCTGCAGAACACGGCCAACGCGGGGGAAGTCAACCCATGCAAGAGCCTCGGGGTTCTCGCGGGTGATCTGCTCCACAGCCTCGGTCTTGGTGTTCACCTTGGCGATGCAGAAGTCCTTGTCCTCAAGCCATTCCATCCACTCAGCCAAAGGCTTGGACTTGATGACTTCTTCAACAACCTTGAAGGACTCGGGAGCCTCCCAACGACGCTTCAGGCCGTCGCCCTTGATCTCGGGATGGCCGATGGCGTCGCAGAAGGGCTGCCAGAACTTGCCCTCAACCATGCCCAGTGCGAGCTTGCCGCCATCAGCGGTCTCGTACACGTTGTAGGCAACGGAGGGGTACTCAAGGTCGTCACGCTTGCACTCGCCGTCGTTGAAGCACCAGCGGGAGTCGAGCAGGGAGTTCCACCATACGAAGCAATCGAACATGGAGGTATCGATGTAAGTACCCTTACCGGTCTGCTCGCGTGCATACAGGGCAGCGAGGATGGCCTGGCCGGCAACCATGCCAGAGGAAAGGTCGCACAGGTGCAGCGGAGAAGTGCCGCCGTGGTTCACGGACAGGTAACCGCTGGTAGCCTGCATGTTCAGGTCATGCTGGGCCTTCTTGGAGCGAGGATCCTCTGCGCCATAGCCAGAGATGGAGCAGTAGATGATCTTCGGGTTGATGGCGTTGATCGTATCGTAGTCGATGCCGAGCTTCTTGGTTACGCCAGGACGGAAGGACTCGACGATGACGTCGGCCTCCTTGGCCATCTTCTTGAACCAGTCAACGACTTCCTCGTTCTTCAGGTTCAGGGAAACGGACTTCTTGTTGCGGCCAAGAGCGGTGATGTAGTAGGAGATACCCTGGCCCTTGGTGGGATAGTCGTGACGCATGAAGTCGCCAAGACCGGTATCCTCGCACTTGATCACGGTAGCGCCAAGGTCAGCAAGAACCTGGGTTGCGTAGCCACCGGGCAGGTAACGGGAGAAGTCGAGTACCGTCAGTCCGGAAAAAGGTGTGTTTGCACGTGCCATGTTGAAAATTCCTTCCTAGTCCCTCTTGGAGTTCGGGCCGTAGCTGGGCTCGAGAACAGATGCGGGCAGCTCTTCGCCGGTGTAGCACATAACTGCGCCCTCCTCGACCAGCTTGTCTACGGTTGCATCGTCGTAGCCGTACTCGTTGAGGATCTTGCGGGTGTCGTAGCCGGTGGGGCGAGAACGCTTCAGCACCGGGTCGCCGATGCTTGCCAGACGGAACGGCATGGTGGTGATGATGTAATCCTCTTCCTTGCCGTAGGGGCTGGAGGGACCCTGCTTCTCGTACTTGACGTAACGGAGCTGGTCGTTGTCGAATGCTTCCTGATCCTGCAGAACGTCGGTGACGGTCTGGATCTTCTCGAACGGGATGTCGTTCTCGCGGAAGCGCTTCTCGAGCTCGGCGAAGGTGAACTTCTTGCAAGCCTGGTGCATTGCGGCAACAACCTCAACGTACTTGCCGTTGTCGGCCAGGGCCTCAAGCGTGTTCAGCTCGGGATCGGTGAAGTACTTCGGATCCATTTCCAAGGTCTCGAACACGAGCTTGCAGTACTTGTTGTAGTTGCCGAAGCACATGAGGAACCAGATGCCGTCGGAGGAAACGTAGGAGTTGTTGGTGGGGCACTTGGCCTCCATGCGGTCCTTCGGGTAGTCGCAGCCCTGCTGCTGAGCGATAAGGGCAGAGGTCATGCCCCAGGTGCCCACATGGTACAGGGAGCCGGTTACCTTGTCGCCCTGGCCGGTGCGAAGAGCGCCAGCGTAAGCGCCCAGGATGCCGGCGGTAAGAGCGCAACCGGTGTTCCAGTCGCCGAAGGCGATGGGGGAATTGCCGGGCTCGTAATGGGCGTTAGCCTGAGGGATAGCGCTTACGAAGCCGGAACGAGCTGCGAATGCAGTAGCGTCAAAGCCCTTAGCGTCCTTCATGGGGCCGAACTCGCCGTAGCCGCGGTTCTGAGCCCAAACAAGGCGAGGGAACTTCTCGTGAAGGGTCTCGTAGTCAAGACCAAGGCGCTTCAGTGCGCCGGAGCGAAGGGAGGTCAGGAAGATGTCTGCCGTCTCGAGCAGATGGTACATAACCTTCAGGCCCTCTTCGTTCTTGCAGTTGATTGCCGTCCACTCCTTGTTGAAGGAACCGCAGTCATAGGCAACGTCGTCGAACTCGGTGCGGAAAGACATACCCCAAGCCATGCCCTGGGTGCGCTGCTCGTCGCCGGTGAAAGGCTCAACCTTGATCACGGTTGCGCCCATCTCTGCCAATGCACGACCAGCAGCCGGGCCAGCAGCATACTGAGTCAGCTCGACAACCTTTACTCCTTGCAAACCTGCCATTGGATTCTCCTTAGATAGGTTATTCGGGGAAACCCCCGTTTGTGAATAAGAAAGGGGGCCGGCACCGATGGTGTCAGCACCCCTTGAAAAATCAATCTACGCAGCAGTAGCTGTTGGAAGAGCTCTTACGGCTCCAGAACAACGCGCAGACCCTCGCCGGACTCGATGAACTCCATGCCCTTGCGCCAATCGCTCAGCGGAATGACCATGTTGGAGATCATGGAGATGTCCAGGCCGTTGGCCAGCAGGCTCAGAGCCTGGCGCCAATGCTTGCGCTCGTAAGCGCGGTTGCCGATGATGCTGATCTGACGCATTGCGATCTCGGTCATCGGGATTGCGGAGGGCTTTGCGGGCAGACCGGTGATGCCGATGCGGCCACCCTTGGCTGCCATCTGCACTGCCTGCTCGGAAACCGTCCAGTGACCAGCTGCGTCGAAGATGCACTCGGGGCCCTTGCCGCCGGTGAGTTCCTTTACCTTCTCCACAACGTCGCACTCGGAGCCGTTGACGGTGATTGCGCCGAGCTGCTCAGCTACCTTGAAGCGCTTTGCGTCAGCGTCGAGGCCGGTAACGATAACCTTGCGGATGCCGCGAGCCTGCTTCAGCAGGGCAACCATCAGAAGGCCGATTGCGCCAGGGCCGATAACGACAGCGGTCTCGCCGATCTGGGGGTTAACGCGCTCAACGGCGTTCATTGCCACGCAGAGGGGCTCGAGCAGAGCGCCCTGGGTGAAGGTAACATCATCGGGCATGGGGATGATGTTGGTGGCGCGGATTGCCATGTACTTGGCGAATGCGCCGGGCAGGTCGGTGCCATAGAACGGGCGGTTGTCGCAGATGTTGACTTCGCCGCGGTCGCAGTACTCGCAGGTGTTGTCGAACAGAACGGGGTTAGCGGTTACGCGGTCGCCAACCTTGAGGTTAGCAGGAGCGTTCTTGCCCACCTCTGCGATAACGCCAGAGAACTCATGACCGAAGATCGCAGGATACTGGATGTGGTAGGAGTTGGCGATTGCAGGGTTCCAACGATACAGAGAGTGGTCGGTACCGCAGATGCCTACAGCCTTGATCTCCATGAGTACTTCGTCATCCTTGATTTGGGGAATGTCGAAATCCTCTACGTACTCCATTGCGTCCGGCTCAGCGGCGGTCTTGAGAAGTGCGTTCATCTTACCTTCCATGGGTACTTCCTTTCGAAGAGAACTTGAAGAAGGCGAGCGGCCTTAGGCCACGCGGGCTAGGCCGCTCGCGAAAAGATCCGTGTTACTGGATGGACCAGCCACCATCGAGAACCAGGGTCTGGCCGGTGGTGTACTCGGTGACAGGAAGAACGAGGTGCAGGATTGCGGAAGCCATCTCGTCCAGGGTGCCGGTGTAGTTCGGCAGGGGCGTGCGGCTCTTGACGTAAGCTTCCTGCTGAGGCTGCTCTTCGAATACCTTGGCAACCATGGGGGTGTAAACATAGCCAGGAGCAATGCCGTTGACGATGATCTGCTTCTTGGCGAAGTCGACAGCCAGGGAGCGAACCATACCCATAACGCCAGCCTTGGCGATGCAGTAAGGAGCGATGTTCTCCATGGAGTTGATGCCACGTGCGGAAGCAACAACGACCATCTTGCCATGAACGCCCTTGGCCTCCATTGCGCGAGCAACAGAAGTCATCAGGAAGAAGTTGCCCTTCAGGTTGATGCTGAACAGCTTGTCCCACTGCTCGGGAGCAACGTCTACAGCGTTCATACGGGGAAGAGCGATACCAGCGGAGGTAACGAGGATGTCGATCTGGCCGAAGTTCTCTTCTGCGACCTTGATCACGTTGTCGATGGACTCCTGGCTGGTTACGTCGCAAGCAACGCCTACTGCCTTGGTGCCGTCGGCCTTCAGAGCCTCGGCTACCTCGTGGCAACCTGCCTCAGGAACGCCAGCGATAACCATGTTTGCGCCAGCTGCAGCGATAGCCTCTGCTGCTGCCTTGCCGATGCCGGAGTTGCCGCCTACGACAACAGCGCACTTTCCTGCGAGATGCTCCTTAGGCTGCTTTGCGAACCAATTCTCGGACATACAAAACCCTCCTCTTGACTTGAAGGAAACCTCTCTTCCGGTTTCCTCGCTTTACCAGATTTCATTTCGCTTCTGTTTCCGAAGCCACGATGTATGTTCGTCCAGAATTTGAACGCGGTCTAATTGCCGCAGAGTGCGCTTCAATAGGGAAAGGGAATTATATATAACGTGTTCTATCAATTTGAACGGAACGATAGATGCAACGCGTTCATTTTTGCCAGATTTGGGGATAATTAGCCAGATCAATAGATTAGAACCTGTTCATCCATTCACATCGAATAGCCTTCCGGAAGAAGGCCAGGCAACCGAATGATGACAAGCTATTCCGATGCACTATCGGAATAGCCGCTTCTATTCATAGAACGTTATAGAACTGCATTC
>CAVDWN010000009.1:0-17055 GCA_963612535.1 Sphaerochaetaceae bacterium | reverse complement strand
TGTGCACGCGCGACGGCAAGCCCTCTGCCCACTTCGAGAAGACCATCGCCATCACCGAGGACGGCCCGCGCGTCCTTACCACCGAGCCCGATCATCGCCGCCCGGTGAACGACTAGCTCCCTGCGCTCGGGCCATCAAACCGCAAGCGCCGCCCCTTCGTTGGAAGGAGCGGCGCTTTTTTGCGCAGCCGCTAGGAACGGCAGCGGATGGTTTCGCCTGATAGAGTGGCGGTTTCAGCCCTGAGCTGCAGGGCGATGGAGTGCTACGAGAAGAACACGCGGGAGGTGCGGCCGTAGAAGGTTTCGGCCTTGTAGCGCAGGAGCACGGTTGGCTCTTCGTTGTCCATGCGCCGTTGAATGGCATCCAGACGCGTGTTTTATCAATTTTGTTTGATGCTAACTGGAGAACAATAGATATAGGTTCTATGGGTTCGGTTTGAAGTGGCAGATAAAGTGGTCTGCAGGGAAGCGAGGATAGGTTCTATGAAGAAAGCTGCCCCAATAGCTATCGCCATGCTCGTTCTGGTTGTTTCTGCCTTGTTGATAGTTTTTGGCCCATGGCATCCATGGGGCGTTTGCTTTGATCAGGGTGATGGGCAGGTTGAGACCGGGAAAGAAAGATGGGCAGATAACGGTGAAGAGCCTTTTTGCGGATTGTCAGATGCTGATGTTGCTGATCGGGGGGAATTCGATTCGGACGAGGATTATCAGCGCGCTTTAATTGAATCTGCCGAGCCTCAGGTAGAAGTGCCGAAAGAGCCGGTTGACACTAGTGGGGAAGGGCAATATGGCTATTTCAATAGTATTCTCGAAATCACTTTTTATTTCGAATACGGGAAAGCGCGAGCGCAGAAAGTGATAGAGGATTGTGGCGGCGTGTGGGTGAGCGATACGTTCGAGTGGCCATCCTCGAGTAAGCGGGGTAAGGCAACTGCGGAGGTCTATTTTCCTCAGTGTGATGGCGAGGACGCTCTTCAAGCAATGGCTGATGAGTTGAAGGAATCTGATGGGGTTGATTATGTGTCGTTCGACACGTGGTTCGCTAGTGTTTCCTTTGATGGCGCATCCAGTACGAAAGCAGCTGTTTCTGAAGATATTTTTGGCTATCGGAATAATGACGTGGAATCTCCTCTTCAGGTCTGGCTGGATCTCTCAAATTTTCATCAAGCGTGGGAAAAGATTCGTTGTCAAGGGGAGGTCGAAGTTGCGGTGCTGGACTCAGGGATAGACCTTGATCACCCCGATCTTGTTTCCAATATTGGGACTACGATGCCTTACGACGCTTTCAATATGACTGTCTTGCAGGGTGTTTGGGAGGATGCATGTGGCCACGGCACGGAAGTTTCCGGCATTGTTTCGGCAGTAACGGACAATGGCATCGGGGTTGCGGGAGGTTCTTTTAACGCGAAGATAATCCCGATTCGAGTTAACAGCAGATCTACCTATATCGAATGGCAGGCGGTTAAGCGTGCCCTAGAGTACATAGAGAACCTTTCGAACAAACCGGATGTCATCAATATGAGCTTTGGGGGCGTGGAAGCTTCTTTTCGCGGTGATGCCGGCTTGGTGGAAGATATAAAAGGCTTGATTTCGGGGCTCCGTGATTCCTGTTCAGTCGTGTGTGTTGCGGCTGCGGGCAACTCATCAGATGGCAGCCTGATTTTGCCTGCTGCTTGGGAGGGGGTGGTGTCTGTGGGTTCGGTGGCTCCTGATGGCTCCGTCGCCTCCACGTCGACTCGAAACGACTACGTTGATATATGCGCCAATGGCGCTGATGTTCTTTCGACTCAAAATCCTAGTTATTCGAATGGAGAGCTATACGGCGTGGATAGCGGAACTTCTTTTGCTTCCCCTCAAGTAGCGGCGGTGGCAGCTCTTGTGAAGGCGCAGCATCCAAGTTGGGATGCAGACAAAGTCGAGGCGAAGCTCCTTGGCTCTGCCGACTCTGCACGATGTTTTGGGTTCATTGACGTGGATGGCGACGGTAAGGATGATGTGGGCCGTTACGGCCATGGGCTTCTTGATGCAGCTGCGGCAGTGGGCTGGCGACAATCGCCTTCGACCTATGTTGACCCTTTTGATGAGATATTGCGTAAGCATGGACTGTAGTTTGTCCCGAAAGGCTCACTATGGCTGTATCGCCTTGTGTGCTGTTCTCGTTTGTTCTCTTCTGAATGGTTGTAGATTAGCGGGTGATACCGAATATGATGCTGCAGTAAGAGAATACGAGGAGATCGTCGATAAGCAATCTGAGATACAGACCACGTCGACGGAAGACATTCCATTTGCGCTAGCGGAAATGGACAGGACGAACGATGATGTGTGCGGCTGGCTTCTGGTTCCCGGCACAAATGTTACGCTTCCCATCGTGCAGCATGGGCTAGATAATGCATTCTATCTTGATCATGCATTCGATGGATCGTATTCACCCTTAGGCTGCCCTTATCTTGAATTGGAAAACTCGAAGAGTTTTACGGATTCCCTTACAGTAATCTATGGGCATTCTTCAAAAAGTGTTTCGCTTGCATTTTCCCAATTGCACGAGTTCGAGGATCCTGATTTCTTTAAGAATAATCGGCTGTTCTTCATCTACACCATGGACAAGATTTTGATATACGAGATAGTCTCGGCCTGTCTGTTCAACGACACTCATCTCCTTGAAACCATTGGTAGCGCAGATGGATATTCGTTAGATGAGCTGTATAGGTTCGTATCGGCTCCAAATGATTCCACGGCGGGGAACTGGATCGTGGGTTCTTCTCTTAATCCAGACGAAGACAAAGTGGTCATGTTGAGCACATGTCAGATTCCAGGCGTCGAAGGAACAAGATTTGTTGTAACAGGAGTGTTTAAGGGGTCTAATACGATTAATTTGTAGTGAGTTTGCGTCAGAGGTTCCTTGCGGTATTCGATTTGTTGGGCTTTGCTTGCGGGTCGAGGCCTTCCTACGAGAAGAACACGCGGGAGGTGCGGCCGTAGAAGGTTTCGGCCTTGTAGCGCAGGAGCACGGTTGGCTCTTCGCCCGATTGCACGATAACGCGGCGGACGGGCTTTTCGATGGGGATCAGCTCGCCGTCGATGAACATAGTGGCCTCGCGGTTTGCGCTGGAAGGGTCCATGAACACCTCCACGATGTCGGACGGGCCGGTAACCAGCGCGCGCGAATGCAGCGAATGCGGGGCGATGGGCACCACGATAAGGCCGCTGTAGCCAGGGGCAACCAAGGGGCCGCCGGCAGAAAGCGCATAGGCGGTGGAACCGGTTGCGGTGGCCACCACCAGGCCGTCGCCCTTCACGTTGGCAACCTTTTCGCCGGCCACGGTGTAGTGGCAGTCGATGACGCGGCCCTGCGCACCGCGGGCCAGCGCAAGCTCGTTCAGCGCGAAGAACTGCCGCGAGCCGTCGCGCGCATCGCCTGGCTCGCCCTCGGCGAAATCATCGCCCTCGCAGAACACGTCGATGCGCAGGTTGGTGCGGTACTCGGTGGCAAGCTCGCCGGCCAGCGCCGCCGCCACCACGGGGATGATGCCGTCTTCATTGGTGTTGGCCATGAATCCCAAGTGCCCGAAGTTCACGCCCAAGATGGGGATGCGGCGGTACTTGATCTGCGCGGCAGTGCGCAGGATGGTGCCGTCGCCGCCGAGCACCACGGCCAAGTCGAAGTCGTCGATGTTTTCCACCTGGCGCTGGAAGAACTCCAGCGAGCTGCGCAGGTCGTCGGTGTCGAAGCTGGTGAACTCGATGCCCTGCGAGGCCAGGTACACCTCAAGGAGCAGGGCGGACTCCATTGCTTTGGGGTTGTAGTTATTGCGGACAATGAGAATGCGCATGAGCAATTCCTTACAATAATTTCCCGGAATCTTAACGATTATGACCTACCAAGAGGATCTATGGCAAACGACTCGAAGGACAGCATCCTAAAAAACACGGGGCTTATCACACTCTGCACGCTGGGCTCCCGCGTAACCGGTCTTCTTCGCACTTGGGCCATGGCCTTCGCCCTGGGCAACACTTTGCTCACCTCGGCGTATCAGATCGCCTACAACATGCCCGCCATGATCTACGAGCTTGCGGCATCGGGGCTTCTGGCCACCGCGTTCCTTCCCCTGTACCTGCTGCAGAAGGAAAAGAAGGGCAACGGGGAAGCCTACGAGTTCGCCAGCAACATCCTTTCGCTTACCATCGTGGGCTTAGGCGTGCTGACGCTTGCTTGCTCGGTGTTCAGCCCGCTGGTTATAGAGACGCAGACGTTCACCGTTTCCGAAGGCGAATCGAAGACGCTGGCCGTCTTCTTCTTCCGCATCTTCGCGGTGCAGATCTTGCTCTACGGCGTGGGCGCGGTGATAACCGGCATCCTGAATGCCGAGCGCACCTACCTTATGCCCTCGTTGGCGCCGGTGGTGAATAACATCGTGGTAACGGTGGTGATGTTCGGGTTCGTGCCGCTTTCCGCCTGGAACGAGACCTTCGCCCTGTGGTGGCTGGCCATCGGCACCTCGTTGGGCGTGCTGTGCCAGTTCGGCGTGCAAGTTCCTGCGCTGATAAAGCAGGGCTTCCGCTACCGCCCGCACATCAACCTGCACGACCCAATGTTGGTAGAGGCCCTGAAGGTGGCTGGCCCGATGTTCCTCTACATCGCCGGCACCATGATCACGTTCAGCTGCCGCAACGCGTTCTCACTTGAGGCGGCTCCGAATGGCCCCTCTACCTTGAACTACGCTTGGACGTGGTATCAGCTGCCCTACGGCGTTATCGCCGTCTCGCTTTCCACGACGCTTCTAACCGAGCTTTCCGATTGCGCGGCACGCGAGGACTGGAACGGCTTCCGCGGCTTTGTGCGGTCGGGCCTGCGCTCCACGTTTTTCCTTATCATCCCGCTGGCTTTGCTGGTGGGAGCCTTGGCGCAGCCGCTGATGCAGCTGTTCCAGGCGGGCGCTTTTACCGCCGATGAGGTGAACAACGTGGGCTCTATATTGGCCTTGTGGGTGGTGAGCTTGCCGTTCTATGCGGGTTATATGTACATGTACCGCGTGTTCGCGGCGCTGCGCAGCTTCCTGAAGTTCGCCATCATCGACTTCATCGTGCGCATCGTGCAGGTGGCGGGCTACTGGTACCTGTGCAAGCCCGAAGTGCTGGGCTTGGCGGGCATTCCCGTTGCCGATCTGGGCTTCTACGTGCTGATGTTCGTGGTTTGCAGCTTGATCGTCCGCGGCAAGGTGGGTGCCTACGGCAACCGCGGCATTGTGGTGCTGGTGCTGAAGGTGGCCGTCGCCGGCGTTGTCGGCGCTGCCATCGCCGGGGTGCTGGCAAGCGGCATGGGCGTGTTGCTGGAGGTTGTTGCCATAAGCGCGGTGGTGAAGGCCATCGCCATCTTGGCAGTTTCGGGCATCGTTGGCCTGGTGGTTTCCTTCGGCCTGTGCAAGGTACTGCGCGTGGAAGAATTCAGCGTGATCAGCCGCATCGGCAACCGTTTTGCCGGCAAGCTGCGCCGCTGATCTTCGCAGGCGGCGCCCATAGCCGAAGCCCCGCCATGGCCTGCGGCTATCGGTTGTAACTGGTGGGGTGCCAGTGGTAGATGCTGGCCAGTGGGTTTTCCTTCGTTCCGGCTGGGTTGCTCTCTATTGCATTGCGCATGCCTTCGAACGGTGCGTTCCAGTAGGGGTATGTCTCGGGGTTTTCCAATACGCTGCGGTATTCGGGGCGCAGGCAGTTTCCGGCGCTGGCCGAAACGAAGCAGGCGGCGGAGTAGGCCAACATGTTTCGCGAGAAAGCGTCCATGGGCCTGCCGCTTAAGATGAAGTCGATGTCCTTCTTTGCCGCCGCAGTCCAGATGCCCACCAGATAATCCTGGAATTCCGATTCGTGCGGGTTGAACAGCTTGCGGTAATAGGTTGCATCGCTGTTCAGGCATTGCACCAGGCTGTGGAAGAACGCGGTGTTATCCAGCGTGCGCGCTCCGGTTTCGACGTGCGTCCAGTAGGCAAGCCTGCGCGAGCTGCCGTCTTTCAGTGCACATTCCGAATAGACCAATTTGCTGGAGGGCAGGTTGTGCTCCAGGCATTTATGCAGGTCGCAGCGGAATATCAGATAGGCTACGTCCATTTTTGAGCCGTAATGGTAGTAGAACGTGTTGCGATTTATGCCCATGTTGGCAATAAGGTCGGCTACACGCACTTTCGAAAGCGAGGTTTCGCGCACCATGCGCTTGAATTCCTCGGCTATGGCAAACCGAGTAGATTTCTCCTCCATGCAGGATCCCCTTCTTACTGCACGAATGATTTGTCCCCATGGCTTAGATCGTATCAGCAGTAGGCAGAGAAATGGGGAGAAAACGGCGATTTGCCCGTCGTTTAGGGGCTAAATCAGCCCAATTGCCGAAATGAACCTGTTCATTTTCTCGATTATGTCTAGCCACAATTGGGCATATTTCAATTCTGTCTAACAGCCTTCAGACACATCGCGGTTTCGACCATGTTGTGATTCTCGGCCTCCGGGCAAACTATCAGATGTGAACACGTTATGAACCTGTTCGCGAGGAACGACAAAGCAACCAGAGCACCGGCTCTGGTTGAGGAGGCCCCGGTGGGGAAGGGGATCTTCCCGAAGGGGCATGTCTTAGGAGGAAAAATGGGAAACGAACAGCGACCGCTTGAAGGCGTAAAGGTTGTGGAGATGGCAACCTTCATCGCAGTGCCTGCCGTGGGCCGTATCTTGGCCGACATGGGCGCAGAGGTGATCAAGATCGAGTCGTCCAAGGGCGACAACCTGCGCTTCACCGCACCCAACGAAGGCCGTCCTTCCGACCCGCACGAGGACACCAACTTCGACTTGGAGAACGCGAACAAGAAGGGCATCGTGCTTGACCTGCGCGTGCCCAAGGGCAAGGAGGTTCTGTTCAAGCTCCTCGACGAAGCCGACATCTTCCTTACCAACTGGCGTCCCGGCGCCCTTGCCCGCCAGAACCTTACCTACGACGAGCTCAAGGACCGCTACCCCGGGCTGATCTATGCAAGCCTTACCGGCTACGGCGAGAAGGGCCCTGATAAGGACCTGCCCGGCTTCGACTACACGGCGTTCTTCGCCCGTTCCGGTTGGTCCGGCTCCCTGTACCAGAAGGGCACCGTGCCTTCCAACCTGATTCCCGCCCTGGGCGACCATCAGGCGGCTCTCGCCCTTACCGCTGGTGTTCTGGGCGCGCTCTACCGTGCAGAGAAGACCGGCCGCGGCGAGTACGTTACCACCAACCTGCTTCACACCGGCATCTGGGTTCAGTCCTTCCAGATCCAGGGTGCGCAGTACGGCACCGAGTTCAACGGCGTTATGTACCCGTTCGACCGCCGCGAGAACCCGCTGCCCTATCAACCGGCCGTCAAGACCAAGGACGACCGATTCCTGCAGGTAATGGGCCCGAACTTCCATATCTACTGGCCTCTGATCATGCGCGCCATCGGCCGTGAGGACGTGCTGGAAGACCCCATCATGTGCGATCAGAAGAAGATCCAGGATGCCGGCCGCATCGGCGAGGCCTACGACATCGTTCAGGAAGGCTTCCAGCAGAAGACCGCCGAAGAGTGGATCCCCATCCTGAAGGAACTCGACATCCCCTACGCTCTGTGCGCAACCTACCAGGAAGTTTCCAAGGACGAGCAGGCCTGGGCGAACGACGTCTTCTACGAGATGGACTACCCCCGCGGCCCCAAGGCGCTGGTCCGCACCCCCATCAACATGGAAACCACCCCGCTGCCCGACTACAACAAGGCTCCGCTCCTGGGCGAGGACACCGAAGAGGTGCTTACCTCCCTGGGTTACTCCAAAGAGGAAATCCAGACCATGATCGACGAGAAGGTCGCTCAGACCTGGAGCGAGTAACTCCTCCTGATCGGGACCGGCCGCCTTGCCTGCGAGCCCTCCTGCATGCGGGGCGGCCCGAATCCCAGTTCACACGATTCGTATCGAAAGAAGGGGACTATGACTACTGAAGAAAAAGCTGAGAAGCTTCCTGCCGGCAAAGTGCTGGCGCATATCGTGGACGATGTGTACCGTGAAGCCGCCGAGGCCAAGGCCGCCGGCGAGATGATCGGTTGGTGCGCATCCAACTTCCCGCAAGAGATCCCTACCACGCTTGGTCTTAAGACGGTGTACCCGGAAAGCCAGGCAGCCGCCATCTCGGCCAAGGGAGGATCGCTTCCGCTGCTCGAGCATGCGGAAGGCGAGCTCGGGTTCAGCAACGACCTGTGCGCGTACGCCCGCATCTCGATGGCATATGCCGATACCGGCAAATGCCCCAACGGCGAGATGGACATGCCGCTTCCCGACTTCGTTCTGTGCTGCAACAACATTTGCACCTGCATGATGAGCTGGTACGAGAACCTGGGCCGCAAGCTGAACATCCCGGTGATCATGATCGACATTCCGTACTGCGACACCTATGACGTTGACCAGAAGCGCATCGATTACGTGAAGGGCCAGTTCGTGGACGCCATCCACCAGCTGGAGCAGATCACCGGCAAGAAGTGGGACGAGAAGAGGTTCGAGGAGGTTTGCGCCTACTCAAACCGCACCGGCAAGGCATGGCTGGAAGCCACCACGTACATGGGCTACAAGCCTTCGCCCCTGAACGGCTTCGAGCTGTTTAACCACATGGCCGTTGCCACCATGGCACGAGGACACGCCGGCGCCGCCGAGGCGATGGAGCAGCTTATCGACGAGTACCGCGCCAACGTTGCCGAGGGCAAGTCGAACTTCCGTGCCGAGGAAAAGCACCGCATCATGTTCGAGGGCATTGCCTGCTGGCCGTACCTGCGCGCCACCAGCAAGCCGCTCAAGGAAACCGGCACCAACGTAACCGCCTGCGTGTACGGCCCCTCGTTCGCCTTCACGTACAGCAACCTAGACGAGCTGGCCGAAGCCTACTGCTCCGTCCCGAACGCCATCAACCTGGAACGCGCCACCGAGCTGCGTGAGCAACTGTGCACCGACGGCAAGGTAGACGGCGGCCTGGTTCACATCAACCGCTCCTGCAAGATGTGGTCGGGCATCGCTCCCGAGATGGGCCGCCGCATCTCGCGCGACCTGAACATCCCCATCGTCACCTTCGACGGTGACCAGTCCGACCCGCGCAACTTCTCTGAAGAGCAGTACAAGACGCGCATCGAAGGCCTGGTAGAGATTATGGACAGCAAGAAGGAAGGGGAGTAAGCCATGACTGCTATCGACACCCAGTTGGCCGCATTCGCCAAGGCGGCAGAGAATCCTCGCGAGGTGCTTGAGCAGCACATCGCCGCAGGCAAGCGCGTTATCGGCGTGGGTCCGTACCACATTCCCGAAGAGCTGGTCCATGCTGCCGGCGCCGTACCGTTCGGCGTTTGGGGCCGTGTGGGAACCGCGAAGGACGCCAAGAAGTACTTCCCGCCCTTCTACTGCTCCATCTGCCAGATGACGCTGGAAATGGGCATGGACGGCACGCTTTCCCAGCTTTCCGCCCTTATGACCACCGGCCTGTGCGACACCCTGCGCGCTGCCTCCCAGAACTACAAGGTGGGCATGGGCATCCCCCAGATCTACGTGTCGCAGCCGCAGAACCGCACCAGCGCTGCTGGCCGCCAGTACGCCATCACCTCCTACACGGAAGTGAAGCGCAAGGTGGAAGAAGCTGCCGGCAACGTGGTTACCCCTGAGGCCCTGGCCGCTTCCATCAAGCTGTTCAACGAGTGGCGCGCCGCCATGCGCGAGTTCGTGAAGCTTGCGGGCACCCATCCCGCAGAGGTTTCCATCGCCAACCGCCTGGCCGTCATCAACGCCGGCTACTACCTGGAGAAGGAAACGCACCTTGCCATGGTGAGGGAGCTCAACGCTGCGCTTGCTGCATTGCCCGAGAGCGCCGACTGCAAGAAGAAGATCGTCCTTTCCGGCATCTACGAGGACATCCCGGCCATTACCGAGATCCTGGAGGCAAACGGGTTCGCTGTTGTAGCGGACGACCTTGCCAAGGAATCCCGCGCCTTCGCCATGGAGGTTTCCGAGGAAGGCGACGGCATCGAAGCCTTGGCAGATGCGTATTGCGCGCTGACCGGCGACTCCGTTCTGTATGATCCGAAGAAGACCCATGTTTCCAAGGTGGTCGACCTTGCCAAGGAATCGGGTGCGGATGGCGTAGTGCTTCTTCTTGCGAAGTTCTGCGACCCCGAGGAATTCGACGCCCCCGTTTTGGTGAAGGCCTGCAAGGAGGCTTCCGTTCCGGTGGTTTCCATCGAAGTGGACCAGCAGACCGAATCCTACGAACAGGCCCGTACCCAGCTCGAGACGTTCGCCGAGCTTATCGGCTAGGAAACGAGCAGCCCTGCTTGGCGGATGTGCGCCTGGCAGGCCCATTGAAAAAACAAGGCTGCATGCTGCGCAAGGTAGCCTGAACACAAGCGCGGCATGCAGCCCCAATGGCCACAACATGGCCTCTACGAAAGGACATTACCATGTCTTCTCAAACTGAAACGCAGAAAAAAGGTGGATTCCACTACGCATTCCTTATCGTGGCGGCATGCATCGTTTTCACCTGCATCCCCTGCGCCCTTACGCTGAGCTGCGCGGGCATCTACTTCACGCCGGTAAGCAGCTACTTCGGGGTGCCTAAGGCAACCTTTACGCTGTACTTCACCATCCTGAACCTTGCCATGATGATCACCCTGCCCATCGCAGGCAAGCTCATGAGCAAGATGGACATGCGCGTCATCCTTACGGTTTGCGCCATCATCGACGGCTTGGCCATGATATCCATGTCGTTCTTCACCGAGGTGTGGATGTTCTACGTCTCGGGCGTGTTCCTGGGCATCGGCACTGCGCCGCTTCTGTACCTGGCAACCCCGAGCCTCATCAACGCTTGGTGCTACAAGAAGGTGGGCTTCTTCATCGGCCTGGCCATGGCGTTCACCGGCATCGGCGGCGTTATCTTCAACCCCATCGGCACGGCGTTCATCAGCGCAGGCCCCGAGGGTTGGCGCACCGGTTACCTGGTGTTCGGCATCCTGATCCTGGTGCTCACGCTTCCGTTCACCATCTTCGTGGTTCGTTCCAACCCTGCTGAAAAGGGCCTGCAGCCCTACGGCATTGAGGAGGCTGTGGCCGAATCCGACGACGCAACCCCGGTGATGACCGGCGTTTCCGCCGGCAAGGCAATGAAGACCGGCGCATTCGTGTGCATCGCAGCCTTCGCGTTCTTCATTACGCTGAACCAGACCGTCTACCAGTTCATGCCTTCCTACTGCACCTCGTTCGCCGATTCCGCCCCTGCGGTGGCTGCCCTTTCCGGCGTGGTTGCCTCGGCCTGCATGGCCGGCCAGGCAATCGGCAAGGTTGTGCTGGGTATCGTGAACGACAAGAACGCCCATGCCGGCCTGTTCTTGGGCCTGGGCTGCGGCTTTGTGGCAGTTGCCCTGATGTGGTTCCTGCCCACCTTCGCCGCGGTGATGCTGGTTGCAGCATTCGTGTTCGGCTTCGTGTACGCCTGCACCAATGTGGAAGCCCCTCTGCTCACCCGTTCGGTGTTCGGTTCCCGCGACTACACCAACATCTGGTCGCGCGTTTCCATGGCAGGCACCCTGGGCGGCGTTATCGCACCTACCCTGTTCGGCGTCTTGGTTGACCTGCCTGGCGGCTTCAACATCATGTTCGCGGTGAGCTTCGCGTGCATGATCGCTTGCCTGCTGTGCGGCCTGTATGCGCTTTCCCGCCGCGGCAAGCTGGAGATGACCTCCGGCGAGGCCGAGTAGGAATCCCGATTATCCGTAGGCCATCGCCCGCGTTCTCTTCCCTCTTTTGCGAGCGAGCCGGCCTTTATCTTGGGCGACCGACCGAATATCCCCCTCCTTCAAATCATTTCGCTTAGGTCGGCGCCATCCCTCTTCGCTGCCCGGCCCCGTTCGGGGCCGGGCAATGGAAGGCGGCTTTCATCCGTTGCCCAACTGGGCAAAGCTGGGCAACCGCTGAAAACAGCCTGAATCGAAGTGGACGTCTACACGAAAGGACAGAGAAATGGACTTCTCCCGTACTGATGAACAAGAGCTCTTGGTAGAGAGCATCAAGGAGTTCTGCTCCCGCAACCTCGATGAGCAGAAGATCCGCGACATGTATGCCAACTTCGGCATGAGCGACGAACTGATCAAGGCCTATCTTGATGCCGGCTTCGGCCTGATGGGCATCCCCGAGGACCTGGGCGGCATTCCCTGCGACCGCGTTACCCTGGGCATCCTTACCGAGGAGTTCGCACACTACGCCGGTTGCGTTACCCCATTCCTGAACAACACGCTTGCCATGTGCGACATGATCGACTTCGGCAGCCCCGAGCAGGTTCAGTTCTGCATGGACGCCTACCTCGAAACCGGCAAGCCCATCTTCTCGCTGGGCTTCTCCGAGCCGGGCGCCGGTTCCGACAACGCATCGATGAGCGCTGTAACGAAGAAGCAGGAAGACGGCACCTACAAGCTCAGTGGCCAGAAGACCTGGGTAACCCAGGGCGACGTGTTCCCTTACATCCTGGTGGTTGCAAAGGACGAGGATCCTTCCCCGAAGAACCCCAACATGTCCATGTGGCTGGTGCCCCTGAAGAGCGAGGGCCTTTCCACTGCGCCGCTGCATAAGATCGGCCAGCAGATCATGCCCTTCTGCGAGGTGTACTTCGACGACGTTACCCTGACCGAGGACATGCGCGTGGGCAACCCCGGCGAGGGCTTCGTGAACCTGATGAAGAACTTCGAGATGGAGCGTTCCCTGATCATCGCCCAGTGCTTGGGCTGCGCTCAGGCCGCGATGGACGATGCCGCTGCCTACGTAAGCGAGCGCATTGCCTTCGGCAAGCCCATTGCCCAGTACCAGCTTATCCAGCAGAAGCTCACCGACATGGAGATCGCTCTGCAGAACACCCGCAACATGCTGTACCACACCCTGTGGAAGATGGACCAGGGCGAGAGCATCCGCATCGATTCGGCCCTGCTGAAGCGCTACGGCGCGCAGAGCTGCGTGCAGGTTGCCTCAGAGGCCATCCAGATCTTCGGCGGCCTTGGCTACACCGAGGACATCCGTGAGGGCCGTATCTGGGCCGACCTGCGCGGCATGGAGATCGCCGGCGGCACCGACGAGATCATGGTGTACATCGCTGGGCGCCAGCTGGCTAAGAAGTACGCGAAGTAAAGCGCTTTCACGCAACGAGAGACAAGGAGGCCCCAAGGCATTCATGAGCAGCGCAGGGCACCGGTTCGCCTTATGGGAGTTCGTCGAGCCGGTGCCCCTGTGCGAAGGGGCCTGCCTGGCGCGCGAGTGCGGCGCATTGCCCAAAAGGGCGCACGAAGAGGCATAAGGAGTGAGCAGCAATGGGAGCTAATAGGTATCTGGGGATAGATGTGGGCTCAACCGCTTCGAAGGTGGTGGTCATCGACGATGAGGGAAACATCGTGAGCAAGGGGCTTTCTGCTTCGGGTGCGGGGACGCCCGGACCCAAGATCGCCCTTGAGGCGGCGTTTTCCAGTGACGGCATGTCGATGGAGGATATCGCCGCATCGTGTTCCACGGGCTATGGACGCAACCTGCTTGAGTGGACCGACTACCAGATGTCGGAGCTTTCCTGCCATGCCAAGGGTGCGGCGAAGCTGTTCCCGGGAGTGCATACCGTTATCGACATCGGCGGGCAGGATGCGAAGGTGCTTTCCGTCGACGACGAGGGCATGCTGCAGAACTTTGTGATGAACGACAAGTGTGCTGCAGGCACCGGAAGGTTCTTAGACGTTATGGCGGGCGTTTTCGGATGCAAGGTGTCCGACCTGGCCGGCTACGACGCCGAGGCCACCGAGATAGCCGAGATCTCTTCTACCTGCACGGTGTTCGCCGAGTCGGAGGTTATCTCGAAGCTTGCGGCGGGAACCCCCATACCCAACATAGTTGCCGGCATACATACCTCGGTTGCCAGCAGGACGTGCGGTTTGGCACGGCGCCTGGGCGTTCGCCCGAAGGTTGCCATGACCGGTGGGGTGGCTCTGAACTCAGGGATGCGAAGGCGCCTGGAGCAGAAGCTGGGCGAGCAGATTGCCACCTCCGAGCTATCCCAGTTCAACGGGGCGCTGGGCGCGGCTCTTTTCGCCCAGGCCAAAGCTTCAAAGGCGTAGGGTTGCCCACTATTCGAAGAGGTGGAAACCATGGATTTCTATTCTATGCAGACGGCGAAGCTCTCGATGCCGGAAATACCCGAGTTCTCGCTTATGCGCTACATCCGCGATGGCTACTTCGCCGAGCCCTACAAGCAGCTTATCGTGGGGTCGAACGAGGCGCTTTCCTACGCCGATGCCTTTCATCGCGCACGGGCCTATGCGTGGCACCTGGTGAACGAATGCGGAATCGGGCCCGATTCGACGGTGATGTTCTCGTCGCGCAACTACGTTGATTACTTGGTGGTTGTTGCCGCGGTGCAGCAGACGCGGGCGCGGCTGGTGCTGGCGACCGGTGCGGCAACCGATTTGGAGATCGTTGCCTCGGCCGAGGCGACCCGGCCGGACATGGCCATCGTGAACCAGCCTTCCCATGTGGATGCTTTGCAGCAGGCGTTTCCTGGGCTGAAGGTGGAGACCATCCGCTGCGAGCATGAAGGCGTTGCCCAGATAGAGCAGGTGATAGGGCATGGCCTGCGGCATGGACAAGACGAGCTTTCCAGCTGCTCGGGCGACTCGCAGGTGGTGCTGTTCTCTTCCGGTTCCACGGGAAAGCCCAAGGCCATCGTGAACAGGGTTTCTTCGTTCGCGCACAACGGCACCATCTTGGCGCGTACCTTCGAGGTTGCTCCTGCCGACACCTGCTACCTTCCCATGCCGTTTTCCCACACCTACGGCTTGGCGGCCATCTATGCGGCCGTAATCGCGGGCGGCACCATAGCCACGTTGGTGAAGTACCGCCCCGAAAGCTCGCTTTCCAGCATCGTTTCCTCGAATGCGGCGGTGTACTTCGGCGTGCCCACCATGTTCCAGCGCGAGCTGCGTGTGAACAGCGGAAACGAATGGGACCTTTCGTGCTTGCGCTGTGGGATGGTTGCCGGCGCCTCCATCCCCGAGGCATCCCAGCGGGAGTTCGAGGAGCGCTTCGGCTGCAAGCTCATCCAGTCGTACGGCATGACCGAGACTTCGGCCACGCTCACCATGAGCAAGTTCTCCTACCCGCTTGAAAAGCGTTGCAAGACCATTGGCAAGCCGGTCGAAGGCGCGCAGATGAAGCTGGCGCCGGGGACGAGCGAGATACTGGTGAAGGCCAGCACCATGATGGACGGCATCTTGCGCGAAGACGGCTCGCTGGAGCTTGACCTGGACGAAGACGGTTGGTTCCATTCCGGAGATGTGGGCAGCGTCGACGACGAGGGCGACTACTACATCACCGGGCGCATCAAGGACATGATCATCCGCGGGGGCATCAACATCTTCCCGGCGGAAGTGGAAAACGTGTACCAGAACAACCCGGACATTTCCGAGAGCTGCCTGGTGGGGTACCCCGATCCGGAATTGGGCGAGCGCAGCTGCTTGTGCGTGATCATGCGGCAGGGTGCAACGGCAAGCGCTTCCGACCTGCGCCTGTATGCCAGCGGTCTGGTGGAAAAGTGCAAGATTCCCGACACGGTGATGAAGGTTGCCGACCTTCCGCGCCTGGGCAACGGTAAAATCGATAAGAACACCCTGCGCAAGCGCGTGGTAGAGGCTTTTGCCGCTACGCGCCGCGGGCGCAGCTAGTGGGGAAGGGGACACCATGGAACTCAACGAAGGCCAACTGAAGGCGGTTGCTTCGGTAACCAGCTTCGCCGACAAGTATTTTGACGAGGAGAATATTCGCCAGTGGTGCCATTCCCTTGGCGTGCCGTCGTATATCTACGATGCGTTTTACGAGTCTGAGCTGGGAAGCTATGTGCTGCCGGTGAGTGCGGGCGGCAAGGATTACACCTTCCTGGAGCGCGTGACCATGCTTACCGAGCTCACCCGCCGTGCGGGCGCCACGTTGCCGTTTTCCAGCGATATGAACGCTTTGGCCATGTTCTCTACCCTGCGTAAGCTCTCGCAGGAAGAGATTACGCGCGAGTACCGCAACACCGATGGGCGCGTGCGCTTTTCCCAGGCGTTCACCGAGCCCAATGCGGGCACTGATGCACAGGCGGTGCGCACGCAGATATCCACCGACCCCGAGGGCATATTCCTTGATGGGGTTAAGACGTTCGTGAGCTGCGGGCAGTTCGCCCCGCAGACCTTGGTTCTGGCGCGCGACCCTATCTTCGGCCAGCGCGATGGGGGCATGAGCATGTGGCTGGTTCCCATCACCGCAGAAGGCGTTTCCACCTACCCCATAAAAACCGTGGGGCAGGAAATGCTGTGCCCGGCCGCCATCACGTTCAGCCATGTGAAGCTTGAGCCCCATTGGCAGATCCAGACGGAGGGGAAGCTGAACTCCATCCTGAAGCGGCAGTACGGCTTGGGACGCATCTTGGTTTGCGCATGCAGCACGGGCCTTGCCCTTGCCGCCATGGACGATGCGGTAGCGTATGCGGCCGAGCACGAGGTGAAGGGCCGCAGGTTGAACAGCTTGCCGCAGATCCAGGAAAAGCTCACCGATATGGAGATCAAGATCCGCGGCATGCGCATGTTCGTGCACGATGCAGCCGTTGCGGCCGATACGCGCGGCAGCAACTTCATGATGGACACGGCACTGATGAAGCGCTTCGTGCCGAAGGCGGCCACCGAGGTGGCTTCCGAGGCGCTGCAGATATTCGGCGGCGTGGGTTACACCGATGCCACGCGCGTGAGCCGCATCTGGCAGGATTGCCGCGGCAACCAGGTGGCGCAGGGAACCGACGAGGTGATGGTGGGTATCGCCGCGAAAGGCATAACCCAGCGCGCCGAGCGCCGCGGGTACTAGCGGTTAGCATTTTTCATTCCTGGACATCGACTCTAGTCGTTGGTGCAAAGGGGTAGGCCGGATTTAGCTTTTGATACAAATCGTCTATCGACTTCCCAAAATGTGAGAAACATCACGTTTTTCCCGGGTAAAA
>CAVDWN010000008.1:0-19867 GCA_963612535.1 Sphaerochaetaceae bacterium | reverse complement strand
GGCAATTCCGCATAGACGCCATTTGCATAAAGCGTTGATAACGCGGGTTATGTAAGCTTGCGTTTAGGGCTAGCTCCAGGGGCGTCAGCGAGCAGGCAAGGCTATCCCCCATGAGCGTTAAGCAAAAGCTGAAAAAGAAAGCCTTCAAAAAGGCCCACGAAGTTCTGCCCAAAGATAAGGTCCGTGCAATCCAGAAGAAACGGCTTGAAGGCGGGCTCTCGAAGAAGCACATTCCCGGCTCATACAAGCCCGTCCATACCTATAGCGTTGTCTCGGCGGTGTACAACTGCGAAAAATACTTGGACGATTTCTTCGTCAGCATGACCACCCAGACAATGGACCTATCCAACCTGAAGCTCATCATGGTGGATGACGGATCCACCGACAACTCGGCGCTTATCATCAAAAGCTGGCAAACGAGCTTCCCCGAGTTGATCACCTACGTCCACAAGGAAAACGGCGGCCAGTCAAGCGCCAGAAACCTTGGTCTTGGGCATGTAACTACCGATTGGGTGACGTTCGTCGACCCTGATGATTACGTATCACAACAATACTTCGAGGAAGTAGATAGGGCCAGCAAAGCACATCCTGACCTTCGCTTCGTCACTTGCCGCATCGTCTTCAACAATGAAACCAAGGGCGAATACTTCGACAGGCATCCACTTCGCGGTGAATTCAAGAAGGAAATATCGCTCTTCAACGTCACCGATGACTTCATGCCCATTACTCTTTCGGCCAGCAAATCGTTCTTCAGAACCCCGAACATCGAAGAGTTCGAAGTCCGGTTTGACGAACGCGTCAAACCGAACTTCGAAGATGCACATTTTCTGAACCGCTACCTTCTGCTGCAGAAAGAAGGACGCGTAGCTTACCTGCGCAAACCCATCTATTACTATCGCAAGCGAGAAGATGGAAGCTCCACTCTCGATGGCGCATGGCAGAACCCCGACAAGGTCACGACTGTTCTCAAATACGGCAAGCTTGACTTGCTTAAATTCGCCAAAACAGCAAGAGGCTATGTGCCGTTCTATATCCAGAAAACCGTTCTTTATGACCTTTCCTGGTACCTGAAGTATTTTGTTGGACACGAAGAGCGCACACAGCATTTTGTCGATATGGGCTTGGCGGACAAGTTCTGGAAACTGATGGATTCCATCTTCGAGTACATTGAACCCGCCACCATCGAGGCTATGCCGGGCGGCTGGTTGAACTATGGAAACAAACATGCTCTTCTAAGCCACTTCAAAGGTCTAAACCCCACCTCTCAAATTGCATATATCGAGCGCATCGACTATACAGCAGGGCTCATGATGGTCAGCTCATATGGGGACGAAGGCCGCCTGTTCATCAATGGCAAAGAAGTACAGCCCTTGGAAAGAAAGAGTGTTTCCAGACGACTGCTCGGCCGCGAACTTTCCACTAAAAACGTAAGCTGGTATCCCTACGGTAAACCCAGTGACACCCTTTCCTACGAAGGGAAGGACAAGAACCTAGAGGTCAGGCTTTCGGTTCGCGGTAAACAACTTGCCCACGCAGCGCAGGTTGAAACAATAAACTCCATCTACAGGAAAGGCTGGGAAAAGTACCCCCAGAGCAATCAGGACATCTGGGTATTTATGGACAGGGATACCCAAGCGGACGACAATGCTGAGCATCTTTACCGCTGGGTTAAAGCCAACCATCCAGAGCAGTCTTGTTTCTTCGTGTTGCGCAAAGATGCTGCCGACTGGCAGAGACTTTCCAACGAGGGCTTTGACCTAATAGCATTCGGCACAAAGGAGCATGAAGATCTTTTGAAAGAATGCTCGACCATCGTAAGTAGCCATGCCGATAGGTACGTACACTCATACTTCAAGGACAACTTCTACAAATCGAAACGCTACATTTTCCTTCAGCATGGAGTCATCAAAGATAACTTATCGTCATGGCTCAACGGCAAACCGATAGACACCATGCTCACTTCCGCGCAAAGGGAGTACGATTCTGTAGCTCAGAGCGGAACAACATACAGCCTAACCTCTAGGCAGGTACTCCTGTCTGGCCTTCCCCGCCACGACAAGCTGCTGGCCCTTTCAAAAGATAAGGGTGACTGTATCCTGGTGATGCCCACATGGCGTAGAGAGCTTACCGGCGATGTTGTCGGCATGGGGAACAAAAGGACGATCAACAGCGAGTTCGCCGAATCAGACTACAGAAAAAATTGGGAGGGTTTCTTGCGCTCCGCCGACCTGAAGGGGCTCGCTGAAGAATCTGGGTTGAACATCGTCTTCTTCCCTCATGCCAATATCGCCCCCTACGTCTCCGCAGGGCTATTCAACGTCCCGGATTATGTCGAGTTTGCCAGCAACCAGCAGGGGCAATCGATCCAGCAACTATTCTCGCGCGCTGCCGTACTGGTGACCGATTACTCTTCAGTTGCATTTGAATCGGCCTATATGCAACGCCCCTGCGTCTACTATCAATTTGACAGAGACGCATTCTTCGGTGGCGAGCACATGTTCTCTCGAGGGTATTTCAGCTACGATAACGACGGATTCGGCCCGGTTGCGACAACCGTAGATGAGGCGATCGCATCGTTGAATGACCTGAAAGAGCGCGATTACATCCCCGAAGAAAAGTATGCCAAACGCATGGAAGATTTCTTTCCCTATCGCGATGGCAAGTGCTGCGAGCGCGTTTACAACCGCATCAAAGAACTGGCCGACGGCAAATTCTAGCAACCAACCCCGGAACCAGAATCCCATTTGTGGTTCCAGGACTTTCTATTTTTACCAGGCGCGCCTAATTGCTATTGGGCACGGATAATAGCACGCACCGCGCCACAAGCCTCTCTTAAGACCTGCCCAAATAGTCCTCAACCTCGGTAATTGCGTCACCGGCGACGGATTCGGTGCCGCCGGTGGCTTTGCAGGCCCCCAGGATACGGCCGATAACTTCCGCTTCTTCGCTGGAAAGCTTGATGCCGTTCTTCTTTGCAACGCGCACGGTGTTCAGCACATCACGGCTAATGATTCGGCGCCACACCACCGTGAAGTCTTCCTGGGTTGCACCGTAGCGATCCATCAGGGCAAGCACCTGCCGGTAAATCTGCATACTTGAGCGAACATCGTCCCACGACACAACGGAAGCATGCTCCCCTTCCCTGAAAGAAGCATGGTAGTAATCGTAATCCGCCGCCACCGAGATTCGCTCGGCCTTCAGATAAGCCTCCAACACAAAAGGGATATCCTCCGGCATAGCGTCGGGGAACCGTAAATCCTTAACAAGCTCGCGCTTGAACAGCTTCAATGGGGCAAACGACCAGCATATCTTCGATTCGTCAATGCTCGCCTCGGGCTGATTGGCAGTAAACATCGATATAGGAACCTTGCGGCCATTTTCGCCACACATCTTAACCAGCAACACATCGCTGTCCCATTCAACAGCATGGTCCAACATGCGCTCCACAGCCTGCTCGCCCAGCCAATCATCAGCATCAAGGCAGAACAGGTACTTGCCACAGGCACGCTCCAAGCCGGCATTCCTGGGCTTGGAGGGAGACCCCGAAGCGGCATCCAGCCGCTGGATATTGAACAGCTGGGGGTAATCCTGCTTGTAGCGCTGAAGCGTTTCCCAGGTTCCATCGGCAGAGCAGTCGTCGGTAACCACTACCTCCATCCGATGGCAAGGATACGTCTGCCCCACCAGGGAATCCAAAGCACGCTCAAGTTCCGGCATGGCATTGTAGGCGGGGATAATGATGCTGACGTCTATGCCATCTGGTTCTTCCTCGCCCAACACGGCTGCAGCCTTGGGCTTCCCGGGCTGGTTCAGGGGCGGGACTAGCATTTCCTGATAAATACGATCGGTGGCATGCCCGTCGCAGGCGCTCATGAATTTGTTGCGGAAGGCGCGCACTTGCCCTACATCGAACCGCTCCTCCAAATGCAGCAGGTAGTCTAGCAGCTCTTCGTTGGTTGCCACCACTGGGCCTGGCGTAAGTTCGTCGTAATCGTAGTAGAAGCCACGCCAATCATCGTAATCGGCTTTGTCGTAGGCAAAGAATGCCATAGGGCGTTCGAACAGCGAGTACTCAAACACCAACGAAGAGTAATCGGAAACGCAGGCATCTGCCACGCACAACAACTCATCAATGGGCAGCTTGCCCGAAACATCGAAGGCAAAATCGGCACATTCCGACGGAACGGCAGGCAGGTGCTTCACGAAGGGATGGTGCTTGATAAGCAGGACCCACTCGTTGCCGAGCGCATTCTTCAGCATAGGGATATCCAGCTTATCGGGCGCGGCGGCACTTGCCACCCTTCCGCGGAACGTAGGCGCGTACAACAGCACTTTCTTGCCCGCTATCTGCGGCACTACTTCTTGCACTTTCCCACGGGCGCCATTCAAGAAGGCCTCGTCGAAGAACTTGTCGGTACGGCTTACGCCCAGCGGCCGAACAATGCCAGGCGAATCTTGCAGCACCATGGCCTCTTCGTAAGCCCATACCACTTCGGGGCTGCTTACCGTTACCAGCGAAAGGTTCTTGTAGAACGGATGACGCAACAGCTGCTTGCGGGTTCCACCGAACTTCAAATCGGCGGTGCTCATACCCCATTTCTTAAAAGCACCGCACGCATGCCATAGCTGGGCAACGCGTGTTTCGGGACGCAGCCTTATGCAACTTACCAGGTCGGATGCATCAGAAAGAAACACCACTTCCGCACGCGATATCTCGTGCAGGCCCCATATGCTTTGCTTAAGGTACTGCCTGTATGAAACATGGTTCTGCTGCAGCGAGTAGTAACGGGGCTTCTTGGTTGGATCTTCCTGGCAGCGCTGCCACAGCAAGTCGAACGAATCGGGCATTGCGCTTTCCTTGGTTTCGAAGAACAGCACACGGCCACGCACCACCGGCTTACGGGCAAAGTACCGGTACGCCAACGGGAACAGAAGGCCCAAAGTAGCGTCTTTGATGGCACGTTTCGCCATCTTCTTGGCAAACCTGCGCACGCCCATGCTTAAGCCTCTGCCGTAGCGGGCTGGGCGGGATATGCCTGTCCGCGCAAAAGACCAGGATACTGCTCGTCAATGAAGCCGACCAGCTCCATAGCCGGGTCGTAGCCGCAGCCGGTGAAGGCATCGCCCACGAAAGCCTCCAGCTCTTCCCATGGGTAGGTTGCCGGGTTGGACAGCCAACCATACAACAGCCCGTTCAGCTCCATCTCGTTTTTGGCAACCAAGCTGGGGCACAGTTCTTCAGGGTCTATGTTCAAACCTGGCGAAGTACGGTAATGCGCGATATCCGGCACATAGAAGGCAACCATCTTATGCAGCAGGTAGGCTTCGTACACGATCGATGAATAATCGGTAACCACCACCTGCGAATGCAACAAGCCGTCGGGCACATCGCCACGGGCATCGCCGCCCGCAACCAGCGGGTGGTCGCTCCACTGCACCTGATATGCCTGCGCATAGTAATCCTCAAACCCATTGCGCTTAAGATCCTCGAACGGGTTCATAGCGCGGTCGTACTTGCGAATGGTGGGCGCAAACATAACGATGGGCTTTTCCGCACCAGCAGCCTCGCCTGCAGCAATCCGGCTGCGCAGATCCATGATCTTGCGATACTCGGGGCGCGAAAGCGGCACCACACGTTCTATGGGGCAGCCGAATGCCTCAGCAAATGCAGCCCGTGCGCCTTCGCCCGAGCACACAACCCACGAATTGTTGCGATGGATCTGGAACTGCTCGGCCTCTTCAGACGAATGGCCTTCGGCAACATCCAACGACTGGAAACCGAACTTCTTGAAAGCGCCGAACGCGTGCCACAGCTGCACCACTACCGGCTCTACCGGTAGCTCGTTATGCACCGCAGTGCTGCACGGCTCCGATTCGCTTTTGAAGTTGATCATGCTCACTACCGGGTCGTACCTATCGATGACGCACACCTTGCAGCGAGCCAGATGGTAAAGCTCCTGCATAACCAACTTGAAGTAACCGGCCTTGGAAGAATCCTTGAAATGCGCCGAAAGGTACACCGGCTTCAGCCCGTTGCGTTCGAAGGCCTTGCCGCATTCCAAGTAATCGTACGAAGGGGTATCGGACTTGCGCGAAACGAATAGCACCTCGTTGCGCCTTTTGCTCAGGCTGAACACACGATACATGCCATTGAAGGCCGTACCGGCGGCCTTAGCGAGCATTCCCTTTTTATCCGAAGCGGCCACTGTTACATGCTCCACTTCATAATGGTTTTGCCCGATTTCTTGCGAAGGTCTTCCTCGAAGGCGGCGGCGATATCGGCCACCGAACGGACCTCTACCACCTGGTTCACCAACGACTCCAAGTACTTGGGCATTTCAGGGTGCTGCCGATACAGGCTGATAACATCCAGGAAATCCTGCCTGCCACTTCGGCTACTGCCGAACAAACGCAAGCCCTTTTCCAGCACCATACGGGTGTTGATGGCCACAGGGTTCTCGGAAACGCCCAGCAGCGAAACCGTTGCCTCGGGCTTAACCGTATCGATGATCTGCTCTATAGCCGTAACAGACCCATCGCCACCGCAGCATTCAAAGGCATGGTCTAGCCGCAAACTTTCCGGGGCGGAATAGGTTAGGTATGTGCCGTCCGCAAAAGTGAAGTCACTCAACTTGCTGCCGCTGCGGCCAAACACGTAAACCTTTGCCTGCGGAAACATCGTTTTAAGTATCAGGGAAACAATGAAGCCAAGACTGCCGTCGCCCCAGACGCCAATAGCTTCGCGGCCGCCATGCGCAATGGAATCAAAGCGCTTCACCGCATGAACGCCAACACTAACAAGCTCGGTAAAGGCGGCAATCTCGTCTTCCAAGCAATCCGGCAAAGCAACCAACCGGCTTTCGGGCAGCACCATGGTTTCCTGCATGAAGCCGTCGAAGCCGCTGCCGCAGAACTTGCTGCTACGCAGGTAGTTCTCGGCAATGTTCGGGTTTTCCTCGCAAGGGGCGTTGGGCAGCATAACCACGCGCTGGCCGCGCTGGAACTGCCCAGAAGGGCAATACAGCACCGTGCCGATGCCTTCGTGGATAAGCGCCATGGGCAGCTTCTTTTCCAATACCTCGGCGCTGCGCGAACCACGGTAATAGCGCATGTCAGCGTTGCAGATAGAAAGGTGCGTGGGGCGCACCAGCACCTGCCCGCCGCCGACGGCAACATCAACCTGCACTGGCTCGAAAACCCGCGGGGCAACCAATCTGTACACGCAGTTCAACAAAGGCTATTCCCCAATTAACGAGGCCGCCACCCTCATGTCCTGCGGGTAGGTTATCTTCATGTTCGAAACGTCGCCGCGCACCAGGGCAACTTCCTTGTTGCGCAGGATGTATATCTTGCACGCATCGGTAAGGATCATTTCCTCTTCAACCGAAAGACCGGCCATAAGCTCTTTCAGCTCCAGCAACCTGAACGACTGCGGCGTTTGCCCCTGGTACAGCATGCTTCTATCGGGAATAGAGGAAATGGTCTGGGCATCTTCGCTCTGCACAATGGTGTCGGTTGCGGGAATAACCGTGTCGCACGCACCATGTTCGCGCACCGCCTGGATGTTCTCGGCAATGATGCGCTGCGATACGAAGGGGCGCACCGCATCGTGCGTGACCAAGATGGTGCTTTGGTCTACTTGGTAGTTAGCCTCCACATATGCAACCGCCTGCTTAACCGTGTCGTTGCGGGTGGCACCGCCGGCAACCACTTGCACCATGGAAGCAAACTCGGGGCAATGCTTCTTCAGCAAGTCGCGCGTTTGCTGCACCCACGCCTTAGGGCAAAGCACCAAAACCGCCTCGAACGCGTTGGAGGCGCAGAACTTTTCTACCGTATGGGCAAGAATGGGCTTACTGCCCAGTATTAGGTATTGCTTTGGCTTTTCGGAATTGCCCATGCGCTTGCCGGAACCACCGGCAAGGATAGCGGCAAAAACCTTTTCGTCGGAAGGCATATTACCCCCCCTAATAGTTTTCCTCGTAGAAAGCGGTGGCGTTTTCAATTGTTCCATCATACACGCATTTGCCATGGTCAAGCACTATGCCGCGGCTGCAAAACTCTTTAGCGGTAGAGCTGGTATGGGTAACGAATAGAACCGTTACGCTTTCGTCCATCATGATTTCGCGAATACGGGCAATGCACTTGCGTTGGAAAGCGCGGTCGCCCACCGAAAGGGCTTCATCAACCACCAATATCTCGGGGTCGATGGCAACGGCAAAGGCAAAGCCCAGGCGGGCCTTCATGCCGCTGGAATAGGTTTTCATGGGCTGGTCTATGTAGAGCCCCAGCTCGGCGAAGTCGATTATCTTGGGTTCCAGCTGGGCAATCTGGGAGCGGGTTAGCCCCAGAATCTGCCCGCGCAGGCCTATGTTCTCGCGCCCGGTAAGCTGCATATCGAAGCCGGCGGTTAGCTCCAACAGCGCGCTTACCCGGCCCTTCACCTGAACGTCGCCCTTGGTTGGGTGGGTAACACCCGTAACCATCTTCAAGGCGGTGCTCTTACCGGCACCGTTGTGACCAAGGAACGCCACCGCTTCGCCCTTCCTTATCTCGAAGGAAAGGTCGTCGCTGGCATTGACGCTGCCCAGGAACACGCCCTTCTTCTTGTAGTTGAATATGCCCAGGAAGCGGCCGCGGTCGTTCTTGTACAGGTTGTAGGTTTTGGTTACGTGGCTGAAGCGAATTACCACTTCGTCGCTCACGCTGGTTTTATGCAGGTCTTTGGCGTCGCCCAAGGTGCCGTTGGCCTTGGTGGGCGTTGCATTCTGACTAGAGGGCATCGGCCACCTCCTCGTTCAGCTTGGCGTACACCACAACTGCCAAAATCAGGGTAACCACGAACACAACGGCAAAGCCGCCAAGGAGCACGGGATCTTCCCAGAACCAGACCTTGTTGTAGAACGCACCGCGGAACGACGTCACAAAGAACGTGATGGGGTTGAAGGCCAGCACGTTCTGGATCCAATCTACCGGCACGCTTTTGATGTCGAACAGCACGCCCGAAAGCCAGAAGAAGGGGGTGCTCATTGCGTTCATCAGGTTCTTCACGTCTTTGCTGAGCGCCGAAAGCGGGCTGAACATGATGGAAACCAAGTCCCAAAACACGAACATCAACACCAGCAAGATGGGCACCTGCAGCAGGTAAACGTCGAAGCTCATGCCGCATAGGAAGTAGATTACGAACAGGGCCACCATCAGCATGAGCTGCACAATCATGGTTGCGCTGGTGAAGATGGTGGAAATGCCGCTGAGCGGGAACTTTATCTTGTTAACCAGGTACGGGTAACGATGCATCACGTCGATGCCGTTTCCCAGCATGTCCTGCATGAAGAACCAGGGGATAATGCCAGCGCACAGCCACAGAATGTAGGGCGGCGCACCCGCATCGGCAGAGCTGCTGCCAACGCGCAGGCCTATGTCCAAGGCAAACCAGAAGCAGAAGATGTACATGGCGGGCTTGATGAAGAACCACGACCAAGAAAGCACCGCACCGCGGCTTTTCTTCTTCAACTCGAAAACGGCCAAACGGCTTATCTGCTTGCGCCATTCCCAGTTGTCTTTAAGTATGGTTGCCAGGGTGCCCAACACCACGTCCTTCATTGCATAATGCGATTTTCGTGACGCTCCATGATACCATTTACGGCGGTTCGCCAACAAACAGGCAACGCCCCGCTGCGCGCTGCCTTGGCTTGTTGGCTTTATGCTATGAGGGCATTCTGGCCAGTGCGCAGGCATCGCGCCTAAACCCAAGGAGGGCTTGAACAATGAACAATCAAAACGGCCCCCTTATAAGCGTGGTGGTTACCGCGCACAACATGGAGGGCTGCCTTAAGGAATGCCTGGAGTCTATTGCAGGACAAACCTTCGGCGAATTCGAGTGCCTGGTGGTAAACGACGGCTCTACCGATGGCACGGGGGCGGTTGCGCGGGCGTTCGCGGCGAACGATTCGCGCTTTGCCGTGGTGGACACGCCGGGCCTTGGCGCCGGCGGCGCACGGAACCATGGGTTGAGCTGGGTAAATGCGCCGTTTTTCATGCTGCTTGACGGCGATGACGTGTTCCATCCCACCATGTTCGAAAAGCTGTACCGCGCTGCCGAAGCAAGCCAGGCAGACCTTGCTATTTGCAACATGCAGGAAATGGACGATGCCACCGGCGAATTCACGCAGGTTGCCTGGGCGCTGAAGCGCAGCCAGCTGCCGGGGGGCACAGGGGGCGGCAAACGCGCTGGCGGCCGTGGGGCTGCGGGCAGCGCGTTTGCTGGCGCGGCGGCTGGCGCTGGCGGAACCGCAGGCGGCTACATCACTTTCGGCGGATGGCGTGAAATGCCGGGCAACCTGTTTGCCGCGTTCATGGGCTGGCCGTGGGACAAGCTGTACCGCACTGAGTTTATCCGGCGCGAGGGCCTGCGCTTCCCCGAAGATCTTTCCAACAGCGAAGACGGGGTGTTCGTGTTCCCGACGCTGGTGTGCGCAGAGCGCATTGCCGTGGTGGACGAGGTCTTGGTGGACCACCGCATGCAACGCGGCAACACCGTTTCTTCCTCGCGCGTGCGTGAGCCGTATGCGTTCTACGAGGCCATCTGCCGCGTGAAAGCGTTCTTGGCTGAGCGCGGCGTATGGGAAGCTTTGGGGCAGGATTTCTTGGCCTGGGCCTTCGACTGGACACTCTGGAACATCGAAACCATCGGCGATGAAGCCGCGATGCGAACGATGGCGCAGCGCCTGCACGATGGCGGCTTCCCCGAATTGGAGCTTGACCAACATGCGCCCAGCTACTTCACTGGCTACCCCAACAGCATGGCGCGCTATACCGACCTGATGCACACGCTTGGCGAAAACCAGCAGGATAGCGGCCCTTTGGGGCCGTGCCGGAAACTGCCGTTCGGCAAATACAAGCCCTGGTGCTTCACGAACCGTCTGGGCAGGAAGCTGAAAGAGCGCAAGCTGAAGAAGGCCCCTCCCAGCGAGTGGTAGGCGCAACGGCGTACGAGCCAACTATCAACCAGCCCGCCATATGCAAGCGCCGCAGGCCTCGAACCCGGCTCGCGATGCTGGCTGAGTAATGCAAGGTCGAGCCAACAAGCGGACGCCCCTCCCAGCAAGTGGTAGGAAGCCAATCCCTATTCCCCCGGCTTAGCCTGGGGAAGCTCCACATAACGGCGGATAACTTGCGGAACAACGATAAGCGCATGGCCAATGCGGTACGCGTGTGAGTATTCGTAGCGGTCGTTCACATGCTTCATGCTGCGCCACAGGCCCAACACGTACATGTCGAACTCTATGCGCTGGGCCTGCGAAAGGCTGGCGCGATACCCCTCCACGCTTTCGGGTTCGATATCGTTCATATAAGATGCGGCCACCTCGCGCGTATCGGCGATGCGGGCAGCGTACGCCTCGCAGAACTCGGCGGGGTATTCCTCCGCGTGCGCGAGCAGCCAGTTCTGCATTTCCTGCGCCCCAACTGCAAGGCCGTGAACATTGCGCATGGTGGGCTTCGTGGTCATGATAGAGCCTTCGCGCATGCGGCGGCGATACAGTGGCTCGTTCAGGAATGCCACGCGCTTGGGATGCGGAACTAGCAGCATTTGGAACGGCAAATCTTCGTGCAGGATGCCCTCTTTGAAGCGCAGGCCGCTTTCCTCCAGAAGGTTGCGGCGCACCGTGTACAGGCAGGCCGAGGGGCGGAACGCCTTGCTGCGCTCCATAAGCACGTACATTTCCGGCCCGGGGTGCACCCCTTCAACGTTGGCACGCACTTCCTGATTCTCGTAGTGCGTGCGTCGAAGCTTGCGGCTGGCGTAGAACGATTCCGCTGCGAAGTACAGCATGTCCAGGCCGTCCTTCGCTATCGCAGCGTCCAGGCGTTCGAGCGCATTTTCGGCATAGTAGTCGTCGCCATCGAGGAACAACAGGTATTCGCCCTGGGCTTGCGCCATGCCCGCATTGCGCGCCGCAGAAAGCCCCTGGTTGGTGGGCAGATCGATAACCGTGAAGCGTGCGTCGCCAGCAATGACCTCGGCAATAGCCCCTGCAGTGCCATCGGTAGAGCAGTCGTTCACCACCAGCACCTGGAAATCCGCGAATGTTTGGCGCTTCAGGGATTCGAGGCATTCGGCAATGTACGCCTGCACGTTGTAAGCGCACACCACGATAGAGAACCTCATGAGCACACCCTCCTAAAACGTTTCGGCATGTGCGGCGGCGAATTCGGCCGCACCGCTTTCCAGCAGTTGCCGCACAATGACTGCATCGGCGGGGTCAAACAAGGAAAAGTCCAGTTCGCCGGCCTTGTTGTGTGCCTGGTATTCCTCGAACATACGCTGAGCGAAAGCCTCGTGCTCGGTGGCGGCTATGCGCTCATAGTTCCAGCGGTACTTGCCCCACTTGTCCACCACGAGCCAGGGCAAAAATGCTGCCGCACGTTCGGGGCGGGCGCGCAGGAATGCCTCGGCTTCGGCCAGCTCGTCGCAAACAGTGAATACCTTGTCGGTAGTCTTTGAGGAAGAACCGGGGTTATCCATGCGGTAATGCAGCAGCGGCTTGTAAACCAAGGCGGCGCGCCTTGCCGCAAACCACACCTTCAGCGTGAAGCCGGCATCCTGGAACGCGGCACCGGGAGTTTCGCGCAGACGAATGCCCTCTTGCTCAAGGAAGCTGCGCCGGTACAGGCCCGTCCATATTGCGGGGATGGAGCAGGCAATGCGCGGCATTTTGGCCGGATCGAACAGCTTCCCGCAATCGGGCCTGGCAAAGTTAGCGCACAAGTGGTCGGCGCCATCGAAGTAGTTGTAGTAGTTGCATTTAACGACATCGGCATCGAAGCGCTTGGCGGCTTTCCAGAGCTTTTTCAGCATGCGCTTACTGGGAAAGTCGTCCGGCTCCACGATGGCAATGTACTCGCCACGCGCTTCCGCCAGCCCGCGGTTAAGCGAGGAGCCGTAGCCGGAGTTCGGCTTGTTTATCACGCGCATACGCGGCTCGCGCGCCGCATAGCGCTCCAAAATCTGCGGGGATGAATCGGTTGCGCCATCGTTGATGCAGACGATCTCTATTTCGCGAAGCGTCTGCCCGCAAAGCGCGTCAAGGCACTGCGGCAAGAAGCGCTCCACGTTGTAGGTGGGCACCAAAACGGTAACTTTCGGTTCAGAGGAACCAGTCATTGCAGTCCTTTCTGCAGCCCGGCGCAGGCTGAGCCGACGCGGCCGACTTTGAACTTTTGGCGAAATCGTAGCAGGTCAGAGCCCTAACCCAGGGCATCCCCTTCAGCCAGATGGCCGCGGCGCTCAAGCCATGCTCCCGTCCCGCCAGCAGCTCAGGCTCAACGACCTCAGGCCCCAGCACCAGCCGAGCCAGCATTCCAACCTGCCCCTTCTACTTCCTGCCTCGGGCAAACCTAACGGCAGCCTTCGCGGCCTCGCGGCGGCGCGAGCCCATGGGCAGTACCCCGTCGAACACCGTGCGCAAGGGGCTGTCTTCCGAAATTGCCGGCTCGTGCCTAAAAGGCTCCACCACAACAGGCATCTCTATGCTGGCAGAGAGCATGGCTTCGTAAAACGGGGTTTTACGAGCATATTGCCAATAACGCATCTGCAAATCGCAGGGACCAGGCTTCCAAGGCTTTTCACCGCCAGCGTAGTGGATGATCTTCGGGTTGGCGTAGGCGGCCAGGAACTTGTCGTAGATATCGGCGGGCGCAAAGCTGAAAAAGTTCTGGATGCGTCCGCAGCAATCGTTCATAACGTTCCACTCGTTATCCAGGTACACCACGCGGCCTTCGCAGTGGGCGTTCAGGATGTCCTGGTCGTCGTAGATGTATTTGGGCTCAGAGGCAATCTCCAGCCACTTTTCGAAGGGGTAGAGCTTGCGCATTTCTGCCAGGTTCAGAACAAGGACGCCAGCCTGGAAGTACGAATACGGGTCTTCCATCTGCAGAACTTCCTTGGTGTAGGCAAGGCGCTCGCCGTCGTTCATGTTCAGGTTGCCCAAGTAATCGATATCATGCGCCGCAGCAAGCAAATTGCCGCCCAATTTCGTTGCGAAGAGCTGAGACACATCGCCCAGCACCAGCAAGTCGGAATCCAGATAGAGCACCTTGTCGTAGCCAGGCAGAACTTTCTGAATGAGGAAACGATAGTAGGTTTCAACGCTGATGTGCTCGTTGCTGGTTTGAAGGTTGTAGCGCGAAACCATACCCGCAACGTTGGCAAAACGAATAGACGCGTTTTCAAACTGCGCGAAAAACTCTCGCATGAGCTGCTTGTTTTCGTCGGTAAAGTCTTTTTCCAGGATCACGATATCGTAGAAGCAATCCTTGGAAGCGTTCACCAGCATGGAATACGCCGTGGTGGTAACCATGGGTACATAGTTGTTGTCCGCCGCGAAAACAACGGGCACAACCTGCTTGCCGGCGCCATCGGCCGCGCCAAGCTCCGGCGGAACAACATGCTCGGGGCATTCGAAGTGCACGCATTGCACCTGCTTGTGCTTCAGTTCGGGATTAACGCGTTTTTCGTGGTTCAGCCAGATATTGAACAGGCGCTCGGACAAATGGCCGGGCGTACGCAGCGCCTCGCGGCTTAGGAGCGTTGTGTCCCACTCGGCAACGAAGCGTTCCAGCATAGGGAACATCCACTCGCAGTAGCGGAAGAACAAATCCTTGCGCATGGTGTACATGTTGCAGAAGCAGGTTTCGCTGCCAGCAAGGAAGGCGTCGGCGTCTTCGGCGTAATCGGGATGGGTTTCCTTCAAGATCTGGATTATACGGTCAAGGTGCTTGATTTTAAGGTACGGGGCGCGGGCGTAATGGTCGCGCGTGCTGGTGAATGCTTCGGGGAAGGCGGCCAGGTCTTTGATGCCGGTGGTAACGATGTCGTAGCCTTCGACCGCCGATGCGATGGAAGCATCATCTAGGCAATAGCGCTCTTGCGTGCCCCAATCTATGGTGTTGTCGATGACTTCGCCCCAAGGGTTTTCCTGGTGCTCTTCCTCGGAAAAGTCGAAGTAACGGCGATAGTGGCAGAAGCCGTAGTATTCAGCATCGACGTTCTTCCAAGCCCAGTACTGGGTGGTAAGCTCGCAATACATGGGGTTTTGGCTGGCGATGTTTTCACCGGAATCGTCCTGGTAGGCCCACGATAGGCGCTTGCGATTTTGCACAGGGCCCACCTGCACCGGCTGCAAGACGTTGCTGTGGTAGGTTTCAACATCCTTGTGAGTGGTAACGAAGATGCGGATGGGCTGAGCTTCGTACAGCGGACGAAGCCCCAGGGTCGGTTCGCCACCCGGAGCAAACCGCGCACGGCGCTCCAGTTCGTTGATATGATTCGCGGCGGCTTCACGCATAGCATAAAAGCGTTTCGAAGCAGGTCCGTTGACCTTAGCGCTAACGCTTTCAGCATCGGCCTTAAGCCGGAAGAGGATATCGGAAGCTCCAACAAGCTCACCAGAATCGTAAAGCGAATAAGCCCTGTCTCGAACCAGGCGCCAAAGCTCACCAGCAACCGCATCGGCAGGCCATAAACCTAGGGCGTAATCTATGGCGGCTTGACGGTCTTCCAGCGGCAAATTGTCGAAAATCTCATTCATTGAGTGAGCTACCAGAAGATCCCTTACGTCCGAAAGTCGCTCTTCGTAGTCGGAGCGTTCGAATTCCCCGCGATGATCTTCGACAAAAGCCTTCGTTGAGCAAAATGCCTGAGCATCAGCGCTGCACCAACGCTTGAAGTTATCGAGGCTGTAATCATTGCCCAGGGTTTCCCCTCTGCCAAGGTGGTATTCGTACCACACTCCTTTGATAGCGCGATACGAATTGGCCACCAAACACAGGATAAAGCTTGCATACAGATCGTCGGCATACGAAAGATGTTCCGCGGTAGCGAGCCCCCATGCCTTTTTGGCAACATCGGCGGCATACACCTTATGATGAACCTGCCAGTCAAAGCCACTTTCCTGTGCAAACTGATACCGCAGGATGTCGTTACCAAAAAGCTCACGAACCGGAGCTTTCAGGAACTCCGACATGCCACTGCTGGCATCCTCCGCGGCAGTACTTTCCGCAACTACCTTCACACCAAAATGGAGGATATCAACTGGGGCGGCAGAGAGGTCTTCATCCAATGCCGGCAAAGCGCCCGCCGCCAGAATATCGTCTTGGTCCATAAGCATCACGTACTCGCCGGAGGAGGCAAGAACACCGTCCCTGCGGGCGCATAGGGTACCACCATTCGCCTCTCGGTGAATCACCTTTACGCGAGGCTCACCCCCATACAGAGCGTCAAGGCAATCCCCCGTATGGGCAGAGTCACGATCATCGACTATCAGGACTTCCATAGAAGAAAACCGCTGCTGAAGCACACTGTTGACACATTCCTCGATGAAAGGGAAACCATCATAGAAAGGAATGACGATCGAAAAACGTGGACGCACAGGGCCCTCCTATACAAGTCGCAATACTAACCTCAGTATAATATCAGCGTAAAAAGCCCTTATCGAAAGACAGCCCATGAAGATCGAATCTGCAGGCATCTGTCAACCAGTGAGTTGTTTGTAGGTTCACCCCGGCATAAACAGCTTCCCCCAGCCTCGCGGCATATACTTAAGGCTTGGTTCAGAACGCCCGTATCTAGAACGGATAACGATTTGTCATCTTTCGTACTATCTTCCGCGGTATGCATCTTGCTGCTTTACATACCAGGAGCCGCAGGCCTACTGCTCGCAAAAAAATCAGCAAGCTTCAGCATTTGCTTTTCACCGCTAGTCTCTATTGCGTTATTCGAGATCATCGCAATAGCCCTTTCGGTCCTAGGCATAAAATCAACAGGTGTAGTAATAGCGATTTCGGCAACCATCATTTCTGTTATTGCTGGCTATTTCCTGGGAAGGTTCGGCAGATCCCAAGACAACTTTGAATTCCCCTTGAGCGCCTTTGCCGCCGGTGCTGTTCTTTCTTTTCTATTCTCATGGTTGGTTTTCTTTCGACCGCTTGGATACGACACTGTAATCGCGGGATTTGACACAGTCTTCCACGTTGATCTAATTCAAGCTTTCATTGATTCGGGATCGTATTCCCCGATTGGCGCAGATCTATACAATGGAAGCGCATTCGCCCCGGTATATATCGGCGGCGGTTTCTACCCTGCCGCCTGGCATCTTATTTGCGCAACTGTACGAGAGATCACCTTCGCAGACACAGCAGTCGCAATCAATGCAGTTAATTGCGTCATCTGCTCAATTTGCTTTACCAGCGGTCAGACCATCCTTTTCTCCCGAATCGTTAAGACGAGGAAAGCCGAACTGACGGTGCTTGCGATTATCGCCCTTCTTTCTACGGCTTATCCTTGGGCACAGCTCGTGCAGGGAGAGCAGTTCCCTCAGATCGCATCATTCGCAATACTCCCTTTGACCTGCGCGCTCTTTGGCGTTCTGTTCGAATGCAAAGCAAAAGACGCTACCGTGATCCTATGTGGCTTTTGCTCGCTGCTGGCTCTCGCTACCTTACAAACAAATGTTGTTTTTTCACTCTTCATCTTCATCTTCTTTGCTGCTTTGCACTATGCGAAACTTCACTCAAAGCCAGGGAACGAAAGCAGAAGCTACATGCTTATCACCATCATCGGCATAGCTCTCTGGTCTGCTGCCTACCTTTGTCCCGTCTTAAAAGATGTGGTCTCTTATGAGTGGGAATCCACGAATACGGTTTTGCAAGCAATCACCAAACTGTGCAGCCTCTCGTTGGCCGCAAGCGGATCGCAGCTAGTTCTTGCCCTTCTCGCTCTAGTCGGTCTCATATGGATCGCGAGAAATGGAAAATATATCTGGGCTGTCGGGCCTGTTGCGTTTTGCTCTGTCATATATATCATCGCAACGAGCTTTGACGGTCTGCCAAAACACTATCTGGGAGGCTTTTGGTACACGGATCCCATAAGGCTAGGCGCGCAAGTTAGCATTTTCGCTTTCCCGCTGATTGCATGCGGAGTGCTTTGGCTGTCGAGGTCCATCAAGCAAAAGACTCCACTAGGCAAGAACCCTTATAGCTCCGTTTTGGCTTCAGCGCTTTCGCTCACACTAATCCTAATCGCCGTACTGAGCTTCCGTTTACCCTGTGCGAACGGAGGGAACACTGCATTCGACACACTCTGGAACTCCATCGATCAATACCGGGAGGAAAAGTATGAGCCCGTACTAAGCAGCACGGAACTCGAATTCGCCAAAGACGTTAAGGGGATAACGGGAACCGATGCACTTATACTTAATGTCCCGGACGACGGCAGCGGCATGTTGTATGGGCAAATCGATATAGATATCTACTACAAAAGGTACTTCCACCTTGAAGACGAGTGCCCCGACAGCAGAATCATCCGAGAAGGACTCAACGACATAACTACCGACGAATCGGTTCGCAGAGCAGCTGAAAGCATTGGGGCAAAGTACTTGATGCTCCTGGATACCGATGACAGTAGTGGCCTTTTCCATACCTACTACACGGATTCTCGATGGAGGGCCTTCTATTCAATTGATGAGAACACCCCTGGGTTCAAGCTGGTGCTGAGCAAAGACGACTGTCGCCTTTATGAGATAGTTGACTAGAGTCAGGCTAGCCGCGCCCAGAAACTTACCTTAGCAGCGCCCATCGAACTAGCATGACTGAAACCAAAGATGAACAGGAAAAGGACTCTCCTACCCTAGAACCTTAGCTAGCAGCTTTTTGTCCATTTCGCTGAATCTATTCCTGCAGCCAACGAACATGAGATTTCGCCCATTCGACTTAGAGCACACCTGAATCGCGGATGCAACGCTATCCAGGTTCCGCGGATCCTCGAGTAAAACCTCAGCATCGCAGCTCGCGGCGTAGGGGCCAATCGCAATAGAATCTTCAGGGTTCCAAACAGGCACTACGCACACGAGAGTACGTTCTTGCCGCAATGAAATCCATTGGTTGATCTGGATGTTGGCATCATAGGGGTCTTTACCAAAGAACCTGATTCGTTCGGTATCTCCTTCGAGAAGAGCAAGCTCGTCATCGGGAAAATAAGTAAAGCTTCCGAGAACAAGAATCTCAGAATGTGAGCTTGCGGATTGCTTCATGGCCGAAGACAATGCGCCTTCGTTCATTTTTGCCAGAACAGGACACTTCGACTTAAACAGATACGGGGAAAAGGAAATCAGATCGCCAACGCAACCATCGTGCGTAAAGACAATCGTGTCCCCCCAGAGCCCATTTGTTTTACCGAATTGGTAAATCGATTCCGAAAGAAGCTGGACATCGGGCTGCGATATTACCTGTGGCTTTATTTGCGGAAGGATTGATGCCAGCCTAGCCAAAACAGCATCTACGTTTACCGTTCCCCCGCTAAGCAGAATAACCTCGCGCGGATTGATCCGCTGAAGTTCCTGCTCTGTAGCATCCGGAACAGCATCGTTTTGCACAAAGAGCAACGGGGATTCCAGGGCTCCCGCCAAACTGCTAGCAACAAGGGCGGCCATTTCATGCTCCCCAGGGGCAAGAACCACTGCCTTACCCCCATTCGGGAAGGTCCTCCCTGCAAGTTTCGCCGCAAGACTATAGCGCGTTTCCGCCTCGATGCTTTCAACCTTCGACATGTCGGGGCTATTGGGGCTTTTCAGCGTTTCGTACACGATGCGCTCGGACTCGCCACTGCCCGAATGACCACCAAGAACCCTATATGCCTGGCACACCTCCTGCGCAGTGCCAGCCATGCGTAAGTGGCCTTTCTCGATCCATACCGCCTTGTTGCACAGGCGCTCAATCTGATCATTGTTGTGCGAAACGATAAGCACCGTTACACCGTGCTCTTTGATCAGCTTCGTTATGCGGTCTTCGCACTTCTTCTGGAACATGAAGT
>CAVDWN010000007.1:0-20358 GCA_963612535.1 Sphaerochaetaceae bacterium | reverse complement strand
GTTTCCTCGTCGATCTTGAAGGTGTGCTCTTCGGCGGGGAAGGTGCCGGCCTTCACCTCTTCGTCGTAGGCCTTGAACGCTGCGGTCATCTGCGGTCCGATGTTGCCGAAGTGCTTCACGAACTTGGGCTTGAAGTCGCTGAACAGCGCCAGCATGTCCTGGTACACCAGAACCTGGCCGTCGCACCCAGCTCCGGCGCCGATGCCGATGGTGGGGATGGAAAGCTTTTCGGAGATAAGCGCGGCCAGCTTCGCGGGCACGCATTCCAGCACCACGGCGAAAGCCCCGGCTTCCTGGATGGCCAGGGCGTCGTCGATCATCTGCTGGGCGCCTTCCTCGGTTTTGCCCTGCACCTTGAAGCCGCCGAAGGCGTTCACGGACTGCGGGGTAAGGCCGATGTGCGCGCAGACGGGGATACCGGCGGTGGTGATGGCCTTGATCTGCGCTGCCACGCGCACGCCGCCTTCCAGCTTCACCGCATTGGCGCGGCCTTCCTTCATAAGACGGCCGGCGTTGTTCACCGCCATCTCAACGGAAGGCTCGTAGCTCATGAACGGCATGTCGGCGATAACAAGGGCGCTCTTCGCGCCGCGCGCAACAGCGGCAGTGTGGTGGATCATGTCTTCCATGGTCACCGAAAGCGTGTCCTCGTAGCCGAGCATCACCATGCCCAGCGAATCGCCCACAAGGATGGAGTTCACCCCCGCCTCGTCAACGAGTTTGGCAGTTGAGTAATCGTAGGCAGTCAACATAGAGATCTTGGTGCCTTCATCCTTCATCTTCTGGAATGTGGCAACGCTGTTCTTCATGTTCCCCTTCTTTCTGTAATGCCTTCGCACCCTACCTATATATAAGTAAACGCGCGACCATGTGATGATGATGCGCGCGCCGCCGGTGCGTTGTTGCGATACCCGTAGTTTACACGTTCGAAACAAAGAAATAGGGGCGAGCGCACAATTGCCGCTAACCTTCGCCCAATGGCTCTTCTTTATGCTCCGAATGGGTAGGCTCAGGACGCGAAAAAAGTTGAACAGGGGAGAGAGCTTTTGGGAACACTGGCGAAATTTGCTTCAGTTGACCTGCGTAAACGGAATGTGAAGGCATGGATACACCCGGATGCGTGGCGTTTGACAGGGCATATACCGGGTGATAAAGTCCTAATTCGCGTTTCCCCCGGAAGCGTGTGTTTTCGCGTGCGTATCTGCAGAACGCACAGGAAGCAAGTGTAAGTAAGTGATAGTAAAGAAAAGGAGCTGAAGCTTTGCCTACTATCAATCAGTTGGTCCGCAAGGGCCGCGCCAAGCAGGTCGACAAGCAGAAGACCCCGGCGCTCAAGGGCAACCCGCAGAAGCGTGGCGTTTGCACCCGCGTGTACACCACCACCCCGAAGAAGCCGAACTCGGCACTTCGTAAGGTAGCCCGTGTCCGTCTCGTTAACGGCATGGAAGTTACCGCATACATCCCCGGCGAGGGCCACAACCTCCAGGAGCACTCCATGGTGCTCATCCGCGGCGGTCGTGTTAAGGACCTTCCTGGTGTCCGCTACAAGATCATCCGCGCTGCACTCGACTGCGCTGCTGTAGACAGCCGCCGTCAGGCCCGCAGCCGCTATGGCGCCAAGAAGCCCAAGAACTAAGTAACCCTCGCGATTATCCAATCGCTTTTACCGAAAGGAAGATATATGCCGCGTCGTGCAGCAGCAGTCCGCCGCGAAACGCAGCCGGACGCTAAGTACAACAACCGCTTGGTCACGCAGCTGATCAACAAGGTGTTGCTTGACGGTAAGAAATCTACCGCAGAGGGCATCGTCTACGGTGCTTTCGACATCGTTGCCGAGAAGACCGGTGAGGACGCCCTTACCGTATTCAAGAAGGCAATGGACAACATCCGCCCCACGCTTGAGGTAAAGCCCAAGCGCGTCGGTGGCGCAACCTACCAGGTTCCCATGGAGGTAAACTCCCGCCGTGCAACCACTCTGGCTATCCGCTGGATGGTTGACTTCTCCCGCAAGCGCAAGGAGAACACCATGCGCGAGCGCCTCGCCGCAGAGATCATGGACGCAGCCGAGAACACCGGCGCATCCATCAAGAAGCGCGAGGACCTGTACAAGATGGCCGAATCCAACCGTGCATTCTCGCACTATCGTTGGTAGGGGATAGCAATGGCTAAGACTTCGCTTGAGCATACCCGCAACATCGGCATCATGGCCCACATCGATGCCGGTAAGACCACCACTACCGAGCGCATCCTGTACTACACGGGCAAGACGCACAAGATCGGTGAGGTTCACGATGGCGCTGCCACCATGGACTGGATGGTTCAGGAACAGGAGCGCGGCGTAACCATTACCGCTGCAGCTACCACCTGCTTCTGGAAGAAGGACGGCGTTGAGTACCGCTTCCAGATCATCGACACGCCCGGCCACGTTGACTTCACCGCCGAGGTAGAGCGCTCCCTGCGCGTACTCGACGGCTCCGTTGCCGTGTTCGACGCCGTTGCCGGCGTACAGCCCCAGTCTGAGACCGTTTGGCGTCAGGCTGAGCGCTACGGTGTACCCCGCATCGCATTCATCAACAAGTACGACCGCGTTGGCGCAGACTTCTTCCACGCCATCCAGACCATGCGCGATCGTCTGGACGCACCGGCCGTTGCCGCTCAGATGCCCATGGGCGCTGAGGACAAGTTCTGGGGCGTAATCGACCTGGTTACCATGACCGCATGGGACTTCAAGGCCGACGACAAGGGCATGACCTACCCTGAGCCCATGGACGAGATCCCTGCTGAGTTCAAGGAAGACGCAGAGCTCTACCACCAGGAGCTGCTCGAGGCTGCCGCCGACTGCGACGACGACCTGATGGAAAAGGTCCTCATGGAAGAGGAAGTTTCCGTCGAGGAACTGAAGGCCGCAATCCGCAAGGGCGTTTGCGCATGCAAGCTCAACCCCGTGTTCGTGGGCTCCGCCTACAAGAACAAGGGTGTTCAGGAGCTGCTCGATGCTGTTGTAGACTACATGCCTTCCCCGATCGACGTTCCCGCCATCAAGGGCACCAACCCCGAGACCGGCGAGGAGGACGAGCGTCCTTCCGATCCGAAGGCTCCCTTCTCCTCCCTGGCGTTCAAGATCATGACCGACCCGTTCGTCGGCAAGCTCACCTACCTGCGCGTGTACTCCGGTTCCCTGGATTCCGGTTCCTACGTGCTGAACGCCTCTAAGGACAAGAAGGAGCGCATCGGCCGCCTTCTGCAGATGCACTCCAACAACCGTATCGACGTCGACAACTGCTCTGCAGGCGACATCGTGGCTGTTGTAGGTCTGAAGAACACCACCACCGGCGACACCCTGTGCGACGAAGAGGCACCTATCATCCTCGAGTCCATGCAGTTCGCCGACCCGGTTATCGACATCGCCGTCGAGCCCAAGACCAAGGCCGAGCAGGACAAGATGAGCATCGCCCTGCAGAAGCTCGCTGAAGAGGACCCGACGTTCCGCGTGTCCACCAACCATGAAACCGGCCAGACCATCATCGCCGGCATGGGCGAGCTCCACCTGGAGATCATCATCGACCGCCTGCTTCGCGAGTTCAAGGTCGAGGCAAACGTCGGCAAGCCGCAGGTTGCCTACCGCGAGCGTCCTGGCCACGAGGTCATGAACGCCGAGGGCAAGTTCGTCCGCCAGTCCGGTGGTCGCGGTCAGTACGGCCATGCCATCATAAACATGTACCCGCAGGAAGCTGGCAAGGGCTACGAGTTCGAGAACAAGATCGTCGGCGGCGTTGTTCCCAAGGAATACATCCCCGCTATCGACAAGGGCATCCAGGAAGCGCTCAACTCTGGCGTTCTGGCTGGCTACCCCGTCGAGGACATCAAGGTCGAGCTGATCGACGGTTCCTACCACGACGTCGACTCCTCCGAGGCTGCGTTCAAGGTTGCCGGTTCCATGGCCATCAAGGACGCACTGAAGAAGTCCGATCCCGTTATCCTCGAGCCTGTCATGGCCGTTGAGGTTGAGACCCCCGAGGAGTACACCGGCTTCGTTATGGGCGACATCCCCAGCCGCCGTGGCCTTATCCAGGGCCAGGAGCAGCGCGGCAACGCCGTATGCATCTCCGCAAAGGTTCCGCTGGGCCAGATGTTCGGCTACGCAACCGATCTTCGTTCCGGCACCCAGGGTCGTGCTACCTACACCATGCAGTTCGACACCTACGAGCCTGTGCCCAAGAACGTGGCAGAAGAGATTATCAGCAAGGCGGGTGGCAACGCTTAAGCCCTGCGGCTTGGCATTGCTCCGCTCACTATGGAGGTTAAAGTGGCTAAAGAGAATATCCGCATCCGCTTGAAGGGTTACGATCATGAGATCGTGGATCAGTCCACCAAGCTCATCGTCGACACCGCACAGAAGACGGGTGCCAAGGTTTCCGGTCCTATTCCGCTGCCCACCGAGCGCAACCTGTATTGCGTTGTAAAGGGCCCGCACGTGAACAAGGACTCTCGCGAGCAGTTCGAGATGCGCACCCATAAGCGCCTGATCGACATCCTGGATCCGACCCCTTCCACGGTCGATTCCCTGATGCGTCTCGATCTTCCTGCTGGCGTTGACATCGAGATCAAGCTGTAGGGGAGTGTGATACTGAATGATTAACGCTATCTACGGTACCAAGGTCGGCATGACCCAGCTGTTCGACGAGGACGGTCAGGTTACGCCTGTAACGGTTATCAAGGCTGAGCCCAACAAGGTTTGCCAGGTTAAGACCGCTGCTACCGATGGCTACGAGGCTGTTCAGCTCGGCTTCGGCACCATCAAGGAAAAGAAGGTCAACAAGCCCATGGCTGGCCATTTCGCCAAGCAGGGCGTTGAGCCCGTTCGTCATCTTCGCGAGGTTCGCGTTGCAGACGCATCCGAGCACTCCCTGGGCGAGGAGGTTACCGTTGCCAACTTCGCCGAGGTGAAGAAGGTTGACGTAACCGGCACTTCCAAGGGTAAGGGCTTCGCTGGTGTTATGCGTCGCTACAACTTCGCCGGTGGCCCTGGCGGACATGGTGCGCACTTCCATCGCGCTCCCGGTTCCGTTGGCCAGTGCGCTTATCCTTCCCGTGTGTTCAAGGGCGTTCGCCTTCCGGGTCACATGGGCTGCGATACCGTTACGACCAAGAACCTTGAAGTTATCCGCGTGGACGTTGAGGCGAACCTCATCATGCTCAAGGGCGCAGTTCCCGGCGGCAAGAATGGCGTTGTTCGCGTTCGCATGGCCTAAGAACGGTGCGAAGGAGAATATAGATTATGGCAACTATTGAAGTGAAGGACGCGAGCGGCAAGAAGGTCAACGACGCCGAGCTTTCCGCAGCTGTCTTCGAGATCGAGCCCAACGTGCATGTTATGCACGAGGTGGTTCGCTCCCAGCGCGCTGCAAGGCGCCAGGGAACCCACAACACCCTGACCCGCGGTCAGGTTCGTGGTGGCGGCAAGAAGCCTTGGCGCCAGAAGGGTACCGGCCGTGCTCGTCAGGGTACGATCCGTGCTCCCCAATGGGCAGGCGGCGGCACCGTATTCGGCCCGCATCCCCGCTCTTATGCGTTCAAGGTACCTGCCAAGGTCGTTAAGCTGGCTATGCGCTCTGCGCTTTCCGCCAAGCTCGCCGACGGCGAACTGGTTGCAGTGGACGACTTCTCTTTCGAGAAGCCTTCCACCAAGCAGGCTGCAGCAGCACTGAAGAGCCTGGGCATCGAGGGTCGTTGCACCATCATCGTTTCCGATGAGAACGTCAACGCTTTCCTCTCGTTCCGCAACATCCCCACGGTTCGCATCATCGGTGCTTCCGAGCTGAACACGCTCGACTTCATCGACAACAAGGTGCTCGTTCTGACGAACGCTGCTCTGACCCGCATCGAGGAGGTGCTTGCATAATGAAGGATCCCCGCGAGGTTATCATCCGCCCGATCATCTCTGAGCACTCTTACGAGGGCATGGAGAACAATGTGTACACCTTCGAGGTGGCCAAGTCCGCCAACAAGATCGAGATTGCCCAGGCAATCGAGGCTATCTTCGATGTGAAGGTTGTAAAGGTGAACACGCTGAACGTGAAGCCGAAGCCGAAGCGCGTCCGTTACCAGGTTGGCAAGACCAAGACCTGGAAGAAGGCAATGGTTACCATTGCCGAGGGCGATTCCATCGAGATCTTCGCTCAGTAAGCATTCGCTTTCGCAAAGGCCCGCCACACCCGGCGGGCCTTTTTGCGTCTTCGGCGCGCCGTTGCGGGAATCAGCGTGCGGCGTTCGCGGTTTCTTTTACTTTGCGTTACCTGCAATACGTGCGCCTTTCGTGTATGCTTTACCGTGCTGCGCAGCTGAGGGGCTCCATAGCGCAGCTGCTCGGGTCCCCTTGGGGCTTTAAGCCTGGGAATTCCCGGCAGGAGCAATTCCCCGCACACGTTAAACAAGGAATCGGGGTATCCGTGTGAATGACGGCCAGGCCGCACGATGGCTTGGCAGAACAGGAGGAACCGCGTGAAACTGGTTGTTACCGAGAAGAACGACGCGGCTCAGAAGATCGCCGACCTGCTCGGCGCCACTAAGCCCAAGGCCGACAAGGTGTATTCCACCCCCGTGTACCGCTTCACGGTAGACGGCGAAGATTGGGTAACCATCGGCCTGCGAGGCCACATCCTTGAACCGGATTTCGCCACCGCCCTGGTATACAAGAAGCGCGGCGGCTGGCGCGGCGTTTCCGCCGATGGCGAGGTTATGGAAGCCGATATTCCCTCGGCCTTGGCCAAACCCCCCTTCAAGAAGAAAAAGCCCTTCACCGAAGACGGCGTGGAGCTGAAGGCCTGGAAGATGGAGGCCTTGCCCTACCTGGTGTACTCGCCCATAGAGAAGCGCCCGAAGGAAAAGGACATCATCCGCTCGCTGAAGAACCTGGCGAAGAAGGCCGACTCCATCATCATCGCTACCGACTTCGACCGCGAGGGCGAGCTTATCGGCTCCGATGCGCTTTCCTGCATCCAGGAAGTGAACGATACCGCCCCGGTTTCGCGCGCACGCTATTCTGCGTTCACCAAGGAAGAGATAACCCATGCGTTCAGCAACCTGGTAACGCTCGACACCAACCTTGCCTCTGCCGGTGCATCGCGCCAGGACATCGACCTTATCTGGGGCGCGGTCCTTACGCGCTACCTTACCCTGGTGAAGTTCGCCGGCTACGGCAACGTGCGTTCTTCCGGCCGCGTTCAGACGCCCACCCTGGCGCTGATCGTTGCCAAGGAACGCGAGCGCCTTGCCTTCGTTCCCGAGGATTTCTGGGTGATCAAGGGCTCGTTCGGCGAAGGCGAGGATGCTTTCGCGGCGCCTCACGCAACCGCACGCTTCAAGGCCCAGGCCGAAGCCGATGCCGTCATGGCCAACGTGGAAGGTAAATCCACTGCCACGGTTTCCGCCATCGGCAAGCGCACGCGCAAGGTGGCCCCGCCGGTACCCTTCAACACCACCAGCCTTATGGCGGCGGCCTCTGCCGAGGGGCTTACGCCCGCGCGCACCATGCGCTTGGCGGAAAGCCTGTACATGGACGGCTTCATCAGCTACCCCCGTGTGGACAACACGGTGTACCCCTCTTCCTTGGATCTGGCCGAAACCGTGAAGAACCTGATGGGCAACCCGGCCTATGTGCCGTACTGCAAGCAGCTGCTTTCCGGCGGCCCGCTGCATGCCACGCGCGGTAAGAAGGAAACCACCGACCATCCGCCCATCTATCCCACGGCAAGCGCCACGCCCGAGCAGCTGCCTGCCGCGGAGTTCAAGCTGTACAACCTCATTGCCCGCCGCTTTCTGGCCACGCTCTCCGACGCGGCCGTGGTGGAGGGTACCAAGGTTACGCTTGAAGTGGGCGGCGAGGAATTCGTTGCCAAGGGCGATGTGCTGGTGAAGCCGGGCTTCAGGGCCATCTACCCGTATGGCCTGAAGAAAGACGAGCAGTTGCCCTCGCTCGAGGAAGGCCAGCAGATCGCCTTCGGCGGCGCTACCTGCACGAAAGACCAGACCAAGCCCCCGGCGCGCTATTCGCAGGGCCGCCTTATCCAGGAAATGGAGAAGCTGGGCCTGGGCACCAAGTCTACCCGCCACTCCATTATCGAGCGTCTGTACACGGTGAAGTACGTGCAGAACGACCCCATCGAGCCCAGCCAGCTGGGCATGGCGGTATGCGATGCGCTGGACAAGTTCGCCCCGCATATCACGCACCCCGACATGACCGCAGAGCTTGAAGAGGAAATGGACAACATCGCCGAGGGCCAGAAGACCAAGGCCGAGGTGGTAACCAATTCCCGCAACCTGCTTTCCGAGCAGTTGGCCAACCTTCTGCCCCATTCCGAGGAAGTGAAGGACGCCCTGGCCGATGCTGTTGCCGCCGATGCCTATGTGGGCCCGTGCCCGAAGTGCGGCAAAGACCTGCAGCTGCGCTCTTCGCAGAAAACGCGCTCGATGTTCATCGGCTGCGCCGGCTGGCCCGACTGCGACGTTACCTACCCGCTTCCCAAGGGCAAGATCGAGGCGCTGGACGAGAAGTGCCCCACTTGCGGCATGCCGCAGATAAAGGTGACGGCCTTCCGCTCCAAGCCGCGCGTGCTGTGCATCGACCCGCTGTGCGAAACCAACAAAGAGCCCGACCTGGAAGTGGGCATCTGCCCCACCTGCAAGGAAAAGGGCCTTACCAAGAAGCTCATCGCCCGGAAGAACCCGCGCACGTTGAAGCGCTTCATCCGCTGCGAGAACTACGACGAGTGCGAAACGGGCTACCCGCTTCCGCAGTATGGCAAGCTCACGGCCACCGAAGAGGTGTGCGAGAGCTGCGGCGCGCCCATGGTGATAGTCACCACGCAGCGCGGCCCCTGGAAGCTGTGCCCGAACTTCAGCTGCCCTGCCAAGGAGGAAGCGGCGAAGAAGAAGGCCGAAAAGGCCGCGGCCAAGAAGACGGCCAAGAAGCCTGCCGCGAAGAAGAAGGCCGCAACCAAGAAAACGGCAACGAAGAAGGCGCCCGCCAAGAAGGCTTCCTCGGCCAAGGAAGAATAGGGCGCAGTAAGAGTAAGATAGATCTATCCGTGCCCGAAGGGGTACTGTTTGGAACAACATCGTTCAGGAGGAACAATGAGCAAGGTCACTATCGTAGGTGCTGGCAACGTTGGCGCAACCGCCGCGCACATCATCGCATCCAAGAACTTGGCCGACGTCGTTTTGGTCGATGTCGCAGAGGGCCTGCCCCAGGGCAAGGCACTCGACATGATGCATATGCGCTCGGTGGAAAAGTTCACCGTGAAGGTTACCGGCACCAACGATTACGCCGCCACCGCCGATTCCGACATCGTGGTTATCACCGCAGGCATCGCCCGTAAGCCCGGCATGACCCGCGAAGACCTTCTGGGCGTGAACTCCGGCATCATGTCCTCGGTTATCGAGCAGGCAATGGCCGCTTCCCCCAACGCCATCTACATCTGCGTAACCAACCCGCTTGATGTAATGACCTACCTGGCATTCAAGAAGTCGGGCCTGCCTGCCAACCGCCTTATGGGCATGGGCGGCGTGCTGGATTCTTCCCGCCTTTCCTTCGCCGTGTGCGAGAAGCTGGGCTGCGACCCGGCCGACGTCACCGCATGGGCGCTGGGCGCTCACGGCGAGGGCATGGTGTGTTGGCCTCGCTTCACCACGGTGAAGGGCACTCCCATCACCGAGCTCCTCAGCGAAGAGGAGATCGCCGAGGTTACCAAGCGTTGCACCAAGGGCGGCGCCGAGGTGGTTTCCTTCCTGAAAACGGGCTCTGCCTACTACGCCCCGGGTGCCTCCATCGCCAAGATGGTGGAAGCCATCCTTACCGATTCCAAGGAAGTGCTGAGCGTTTGCTCTTACATCGACGGGCAGTACGGCCTTTCCGACCTGTACATGAACATCCCCACCCGTTTGGGCAAGAACGGCGTAGAGGAAATCGTCGAGTTCGACCTTACCGAGGAAGAGATGGCTGCCCTTCAGGAATCCGCTGCAAGCGTGAAGAAGGGCCTGGAGAACCTTCCCGAATAGGAACCCGTGAAAGCTGTGAGCATGAAGACGGTTACCCCCGAAAGCGTGGAAGCGGCGCTGCTGCCGCTTATTCCGCAGTTGGCAACGCGTGTGCCCGACGACATCCTGTCGGGCCTGGTTGCAGCGCGTGAGGCCGAAACCGGTGCCCGTGCGCGCATCGTGTTGGACCAGTTGGTGAACAACGCCTGCGTCGCTGCCGACGACGGCGTGCCCATCTGCCAGGACACCGGCACGGTTTGGGTGTGCCTGGAGGCCGGCCCCGATGTGCTGGTTCCCGGCAATGTGTTCTCGCGGGTGAACGCGGCGGTGGGCAAGGCCTACACCGACGCGCGCCTGCGCAAGTCGGTGGTGAAAGACGCCCTGTTCGACCGCGGCAACACCCAAGACAACACCCCGGCCTTCTGCGAGGTCCATTTCGTGGACGAGCCGGGTGTGTGCCGCCTGCATGTGATGCTGAAGGGTGGCGGCTCCGACAACGCCAGCCGCGTGGTTATGCTCACGCCCAGCGCCGGCAAGCAGGGGGTAATCGACACCGTGTTGAAGTGCGTGCATGAAAAGGCCGCCAACGCCTGCCCGCCCTTGGTGGTGGGCGTGGGCGTGGGCGCCACGTTCGACAAGGTGGGCGGCTTGGCCAAGCGCGCCCTTATGCGCCCCTTGGGAACGCTGAACCCCAACCCCGAGGCTGCGGCCTTCGAAGGCGAGCTGCTTGCCGCCATCAACGCCACCGGCATCGGCGCCGGTGCGCTGGGCGGCTGCACCACGGCCTTGGGCGTGCGCGTTGCCACGGCGCCTTGCCACATCGCTGCGCTTCCCGTTGCGGTGAACATGAGCTGCTCGGCCACGCGTCGCGCAACCGTGGATGTGCCGCTTACCAGCTTGGAAGGGGAGATGTAGCATGGCTGCCGATCCCATTCGCCTGAGCCTGCCCCTGAAGCCCGAAGAGGCGCGCCAGCTGCGCGCCGGCCAGGCGCTTCTGCTTACCGGCCCCCTGTACACCCTGCGCGATGCGGGCCATCAGCGCCTGCTTGCCGAGATGGGCCAGGAAAGCGCGCTTCCCTACGGGCTGGAAGGCCAGACCATCTTCTATGCCGGCCCCACTCCTTCCGCCGCCGGCAGGCCGTTCGGCGCCATCGGCCCCACCACCGCTTCGCGCATGGACTTCGCGGCCCCGCGCCTTATGGACTGCGGGCTGGCGGCAACCATGGGCAAGGGCACCCGCTCGCAAGAGGTGAAGGAAGCCTGCGTGCGCAACGGCGCCGTTTACTTCGTGGCCGTGGGCGGCGCTGCTGCTTATCTTGCGAAGTGCATAGAATCGTGCGAGACCTTGGCCTATGATGACCTGGGCACCGAAGCGCTCAGGCGCATATCGGTGGTCGATTTCCCCGTCTTTGTCGGCATCGATACGCTTGGCAACGACATCTACTCCTTGGACCGATAGGAACAGCTTGTGGCATCCGCTCAGGAAAATACCGTAGGCCCCGGCATCTTCATCACCTTCGAAGGTGGCGATGGCGCCGGCAAAACCACCCACATCACCTTCTTGGCGCAATGCCTGCGCGCCATGGGGCATGAGGTCCTGTGCCTGCGCGAGCCGGGCGGCACCGCCATCGGCGAATCGCTGCGCCAGATCTTGCTGGACCCTGAAAACGACGCCCTTTCCGACCAGGCCGAGCTGTTGCTCTACGAGGCGGCCCGCGCGCAGATCGTGAAGGAAACCATCATTCCCGCGCTTGCCCGCGGGGCCGTGGTGCTGTTGGACCGCTTCTACGATTCCACGGTTGCCTACCAGGCGTACGGCCGCGGCCTGCCCGTTGCCTTCGTGCGCCAGGCGAACGCGTTTGCCTGCCAGGGAGTGCACCCGTGCCGCACCATCCTGCTTACCACCGAAGCCCCCGCCGAAGAGGGGCTAGAGCGCGCAACGCACCATGGCGATGCCGACAGGCTCGAGCTCGCCGGCGCCGATTTCCATGCCCGCGTGAACGGCGCCTTCGCCCGCATCGCCGCCGAGAACCCGCAGCGCATCCGCACGGTTTCCTCGGCAGGCGCCAAAGACGCCACCGCCCGCGCTATCTTCCGCGAACTGGCAGACGTGTTCGGTTGGGATGCTTCCTCGCCGGTATGGGCCGAAGGCTTCTTCGACCCCATCCTTGAGCGCGATACCAACGAAAAAGCCCAGATCAGCTTGGGTGAGTGATACTGTGGCCGATGTCTTCGACGGAGTGTTCGGCCAGCCTCGGGTGCGGGAGTTCCTCCGTGCGACGATAGCTTCCGGCCGCGTGAGCCACGCATATCTGCTTACCGGGCCTGCGGGCTCGAACAAGACCTCTGCGGCCTATGCGTTCGCGCAGGCCATAATCTGCGCCAACGGCGGTTGCGGCGAATGCGAAGATTGCCAGCGCGCTGCGCGCCGCAAGCATCCCGACATCCACTTCTATTCGCCCGAAGGCGCCCAGGGCTACCTGGTGGAACAGGTGCGAGATATCGTTTCCGATGTGACGCTGGCGCCTATCCGCGCAAAGGCCAAGGTCTACATCATCGACAGGGCCGACCTGCTGGGCACTCAGGCGGCAAACGCGTTTTTGAAAACGTTGGAGGAACCGGTCGAAGGCGTTACCTTCATCCTGCTGGGGCGCACCCGCGAAGGGGTGCTGCCCACCATCGTCTCGCGCTGCCAGGTGGTGCCGTTTCGCCATATCCCCGCAACCGAGGCGGCGGGCATCCTTTCCCAGCGCGTGGGCGTTTCCGCCGAAAAGGCCCGCATCGCCATAGAGGCGTGCGACGGGTCCATCACCAACGCCATATCGTTTGCCAAGAGCACCGAGCGCATGGCCTTCCGCCAGCGCGTTATAGAGGTGCTGGCGGGGCTGCGCCTGGCCGACGAGCGCGATGTGCTGGAATACGCGGCCGAGCTGATAGAGCTCTCGAAGGCCCCGCTCGACAACGTTCGCACCGAGCAGAGCGAAGAGCTCGCTGAATCGTCCGACTACCTAACCAAGGCGGCGCTTCGCCAGATAGAGCTGCGCCACAAGCGCGCCCTTACCATGGCAACGCGCACCTCGCTGCGCCAGCTTACCTCGATCATCAGGTCGTGGTTGCGCGATGTGCTCATGGTTGCCGAGGGCGCAACGCATTTGGTGGTGAACACGGATGCGCTTGAGGCTATAGAGGAAGCCGCAGCCTGGTGCAGCCCCGAGGGGCTTATGGGCGCATTGGGCGAAGCGTACCGAACCGACGAGGCTCTTAGCTATAATGTTTCTCCAGAAACGTGCTTGGACACGCTTCTTTTTTCGATAAGAGAGGTTTTACATGGTTCGGGTAACACCCATTAAGATGCAGACGGGAACCAAGGTCCTTTGGTTCGACCCGACCGATTTCGATATCAAGGCAGATCAGCATGTCATCGTGAAAACGGAGCGCGGCACCGAGTTCGGCACCGCCACGGCAGATGTGATGGAGGTGAGCGACGAGCTGGTTTCCAGCTTGAAGTCGCCCCTGAAGCCGGTAATCCGCCTTGCCACCGCCGAAGACGAGCAGAAGGCCGCCGACCTGGCGCGCCAGGGCGATGAGGCGCTGGTGGTGTTCAAGGAGATGGCCGCCGAAACCAGCGATCAGATGCGCCCGGTTGCCGTGGAGTACCTGTTCGACGGCGACAAGGCCGTGTTCTACTTCGAGGCGGAAGAGCGCGTCGATTTCCGCGACCTGGTACGCAAGCTGGCCAGCCATTTCCATGTGCGCGTGGACATGCGCCAGATCGGCGTGCGCGACAGCGCGCGTATGGTGGGCGGCCTGGGCCACTGCGGCCAAGAGCTGTGCTGCAAGCGCCTGGGCGGCGAGTTCTCCCCGGTTTCCATCCGTATGGCCAAGGAGCAGAACCTGTCCTTGAACCCGCAGAAGATATCGGGTTGCTGCGGCCGTCTGATGTGCTGCTTGCGCTACGAGTACGAAACGTACAAGGAAGTGAACTCGCGTGCGCCCAAGCACGGTGCCAAGATCGAGGTGCCGGGCGGCATCGCGCGCGTTTCCGAGATCAACGTGCCCCTGGAATGCGTTACCTTGCGCCTGGAAGACGGCAAGTCCATCAAGGTGCCCCTTTCGGAAATGGAGGTTTCCGGCGAAGGCAAGCGCCCCAACCGCATAAGCGAGGAAGTGTTCGAGAAGTACGCTTCCGCCGACCCGTTGGAGATGTTCGGAACCACCACGTTCGAGGTCACGTCGTTCACCGGCAAGGACAAGGTTGCCACCGAGGAAAGCCGCCGTGCCCGCCGCACCGACGGCACGAAGGAAGAAACGCACCGCAAGCCGCGCCGCCGCCGTCGCAGCGGCAGCCAGGGGGGCAAGCCGGAAGGCTCGCGCCCCGATTCCGGCTCCGAGAAGAAGAACGGCAAGGGCGGCCAGCAGAAGAAGAAAGAGGGGTCTTCCCGCCGCAACCGCCGTGGCTCGGGCAAGGGGTCGAAGCCGCAGCAGCAACAGCAACAGCGCTCCGATGGGCAGCGAAAGCCGAAGGGCGACCAGTCCAAGCGCCCCGGCCGCAATTCCTCGGGCGTGCGCAACGCCCCGCGCAAGCAGGAGGGCGCTGCCGGCTCTGCATCGAAGGCAGGGCAGGGGGAAGTGGCGCACCGCAAGCCGCGTCGCCGCCGCCGCAAGCCAGAAGGGGGATCGCCGAACAATGCCGAGCAATGATGATTACGCGCTTCTAACCGACCTGTACCAGATAACCATGGCGCAGGGCTATTGGTCGTGCGGCAAGCTGGAGGAAGAGGGATGCTTCCACATCTTCTTCCGCGAAACCCCCTTCAAGGGCGGCTATGCCATAGCCAGCGGCATGGACCATATCGCCGAGGTGCTGGAGAACTTCTCGTTTTCCGACGAGAGCATCAGCTACCTGGCCTCCATCGATGCCCCGGGCGGCGGGAAGCTGTTCCGCCCCGAGTTCCTGGAGTACCTGCGCACGCTGGAGCTTACGGTGGATATCGATGCGGTGCGCGAGGGCACCGTTGTGTTCCCGAACGACCCGTTCGTGCGCGTCGTTGGGCCCATCGTGCAATGCCAGCTTCTGGAAACGCAGCTTCTGAACTGCGTGAACTTCGAAACGCTTGCGGCCACCAAGGCGGCGCGCGTGTGTCTGGCGGCCGAAACGCCGGTTGCCGAGTTCGGCCTGCGCCGCGCCCAGGGCGAATCGGGCGGTATGCGCGCCAGCCGCGCGGCCATCGTGGGCGGCTGCGCCAGCACCTCCAACGTGCTTGCCGGGCGCGAGTTCGACCTTCCCGTTTCCGGCACCCATGCCCATGCCTGGGTCATGGCCTTCGACGACGAGCTGGAGGCGTTCCGCGCCTACGCCAAGGAATTCCCCACGAACTGCGTGCTGCTGGTTGATACCTACGACATCACGCAGGGCCTGAAGAACGCCATCACGGTGGGCCTTGAGATGAAGCAGCGCGGCGAGCACTTGGCGGGCATCCGCATCGACTCGGGCGACCTTTCCTGGCGCGCGAAGCAGGCCCGCCAGATGCTCGATGAAGCCGGCCTTACCGATACAGGCGTGGTGCTTTCCAACGACTTGGACGAGTATGCCATCACCTCCATCCGCAATTCCGGCGCGAAGGTGGCCTCGTGGGGCGTGGGCACCAAGCTTGCCACCGCCTACGACCAGCCGGCGCTCGGCGGCGTGTACAAGCTGGCCGCCAAGCGCAACAGCCCGAACGACCCGTGGGAGCCGCGGGTGAAGGTGACGGGCCAAAGCTCCAAGCAAACCGTTCCCGGCGTGCTGGACGTGCGCCGCTACTTCCACGAAAGCGGCACCCTGGCGGGCGACATGGTGTTCGACGTCACCCATCCGGTAAGCCGCGAGCGCATCGTGGACCCTGCCGACGAGCTTCGCCAGAAGGATCTTTCGGGCATGCGCTTCGAAACCTTGCTGGAACCCTTGGCAAGGGATGGCAAGGTGGTTCTTTCCGCCGAAGCGCGCAGCGCCCTGGCGGCGCGCGATCGCTGCAAGAGCCAGTTGGCGCTCCTCGACGAGAGCCAGAAACGGATCATCAACCCGCATTCCTATCCGGTTGGCCTAGAGCACTCGCTGTTCTATCGCCGCCGCGATCTGGTTTCCCGCCTTCTGGGCCTTTCCTAGGCGATACCATAGGAGCCCGACTAAGAAAGGGGGCTGCACGCCGCATGATCAAGGTGATCACCGACTCGGTTGCCTCGCTGCCCAAAGAGCTTGCGCAGCGCGAGGGCATAGAGGTTGTTTCCCTGTACTTGAACGAGAACGGCCATGAGCACGTCGAGTCCGAGATGGACTTGGACGATTTCTATACCCGGATCTACGACATGGCCGACAACCCGCCGGTTTCCAGCCAGCCTTCTGCCAGCACGTTCGAAGAGCTGTTCGAGGGTATTGCCCAGGCGGGCGATGAGCTTCTGGGCATTTGGATATCGACCGGCCTTTCCGGCGCCTACGACGGGGCATTGCGCGCGGCACGTGCGGTGGAGGCGCGCAACATCGACTTCAAGTACTGCATGATCGATTCCTCTTCCTGCTGCTTCGACGAGGCATTCCCGGTTTTGGAGGGCGCCCGTGCGGTGCGTGCGGGCAAGAGCCTGAAGGAAGCGGGGCGTGCGGTGCTCGATGCCATCGAGTGCACGCGGTTCCTGTTCACTCCCGAAAGCCTTACCTTCCTGCAGAAAGGCGGGCGCATCGGCGGCGCGGCGGCGCTGCTGGGCAACCTGGTGCGTCTTTCCCCGGTGCTTGCCGTGGCGGACGGAACCCCCGAGCCCATGGCGAAAGTGCGCACCCGCAAGAAGGCCCTGAAAAAAATCCAAGAAATCCTTGAAGCCGATATTGCGCAGTGCGGCGGTTTGAAAGACCTGGTAGTTCACTATATCGGCGACCGCAAGCCGGCGTTGGAATGGGCCGAAGAGGTGTTCGAGCCCATGTTGAACCGTGCGGTAAGCGTTTTGCCCGCGAGCCCTGTTATAGGATTGCATGTTGGCCCTGCCGTCGGCATCTGCTACCAGTGCAACGCGCCCCTGAAGGGCAAGCTCACCGGAGACCCTACCGCTTTGATGGTTGCCAACTAGGCGGGCCCAACCAAGAAAGAGGCAATTGAATGGAAATGAAATGCAACCTCATCATCGATTCCTGCTGCGATCTGCCGGCAGAGGTCGTTGACCACGAGGGCGTGTACCTGCTGCAGTTCCCGTACTACGACGACGAGGGGCAGTACCTAGACGACCTGTACCGTTCGCGCAGCGCGCACGATTTCTACGAGAGCATGCGAAACGGCAACGAGCCGCATACGTCCCAGCTGCCCATCCCCTCGCTGCGCGCTGCGTTCGAGTGGGCGCACGAGCAGGGAAAGCCCGCGGTGTTCCTAAGCTTCACCAGCGGCCTTTCCGGCACCTTCAGCACGGCAAGCCTGCTGCTTTCCCAGATGCAGGAAGAGATCCCCGACCTGGATGTGCGCCTGGTGGACACCAAGCTGGCCTCCATCGCCGAGGCCCTGCTGGTTTACGAGGCCATCAACCAGTGCGAGAAGGGCCTTTCCGCCGACGAGATGGTGGCATGGGCCGAAGAGGCGCGCTTCTTCGTGAACCGCCAGTTCATGGTGGACGACCTGGATGCGCTGCGCCGCGGTGGGCGCATTCCCGCCACGGTGGCCTTCGCCGGATCCAAGCTCGATGTGAAGCCGCTTTTGGGCATCGACAACGACGGCAAGCTCACGCTTACCGGTGTGGCACGTGGCCGCAAGAAGGGCCTGAAGGCCCTGGTGGATTTCTACCAGAAGAACAAGGCCGAAGACGCGTCCGATAGCCATGTGATCATCGGCAACGCCGACTGCCCGAAAGATGCCGAGCGCCTGACCGCCATGCTTTCCAAGGAAGACGATTCCCTGATGTTCCTGCAAACCAGCATCGGTCCGGTGATCGGCAGCCATGTGGGCCCGGGCATGATCGCCCTGGTGTTCTGGGGCAAGGATTGCCGCGAAGAGCTTTCCATGGCCGACCGCATCGCCAGCAAGGTTCGCAGCAAGAAATAGTTTCTGCCCTTGGCCTTTTCCAGGGGCTGAAGGGAAGCGGGCGCCTGCTGTGCGCCGAACAAGGAAGGACGTGCTCTATGAGCGCTAACGATTTGATGTTCGCCTTCGCGGGCGATGAACAGGTGGGTGCTGGCGTAAGCGGCCTGCTGGAGGCGGCCGGTTTCGGCGCCACCGATCTGAACCGCGCCGATGTGGTGTTCACCTACTGCACCAGCACTGCCGCCTTGGAAGACCTGTACTACGACACGGAAGGGCTGCTGCGTGGCACGAAGGAAGGCGCGTTCCTGGTAGACCTCAGCCCCTCTACCGTGACGTTCGCCCGCGAGCTTGATGCCGTTGCCTGCGTGAACGGCCGCGTGGCCATAGATGCGCCGCTCGTTGTTGCCAACAAGGTGCACGAAGATGCCTTCGCCGACCGCGACAACCTGGGCATCGTTGCCGGCTGCCGCGAGGACGCCGACTACAAGGCCGTGAAGCCGCTTTTGGACGCCATCGCCCATCGCGTTATGTGGATGGGGCATGCCGGTGCGGGCCAGAAGTCGAAGGTGGCGCTTACCTTGCAGAGCGCGGCAACCCTGGTGGGTGCCGTGGAGGCGCAGGTTGCCCTGGACGCCATCGGCCACGATGTGCGCGTGATGGGCGAAGACGTGGCGGATTTCATGTCCGACATGGGCGAGGCGTCGCCCGCCCAAAGCGCATTTGCCCAGGCGCTGCTGGACGAGGAATACGATGCTCCCTTCACGGTAGAGCATCTGATGGGCGAAGCGGCAGCTGCGCTTTCCTCCTTGGAAGACGATGAGCTTATCCTTCCCCAGGCCGAAGCGTGCTATCGCCTTATGGAGCTGCTTGCCCTGGTAGGCGGCATCGACTACAGCCCGGCTGCGATCAAACTGGTGTTCGCCGACGAGGAAACCAGCAAACGCTACGGCCTTGACTGGAGCCGCGCGGAAGATGCCTTCGGCGAAGGCTGCGGCTGCGGTTGCGAAGACGAAGAGCACGAATGCGAGTGCGGGCACGACCCGCATGAAAGCCATGAGTGCTGCGGCAAGCACCATCATCACGGATAGCCTGGCGCTTTCGCGTGGCCGCTGCGGCGAACATACCTGGAACAGAAGGGGAACCTACGGGTTCCCCTTATTCTGATTGCCGCCTGTGCCCGCGATCCTGCGGGGCAAACCGAACGCAGGGCGGCCGCGGGGTGTGCGGCGCCTCCGATAAGGTCCGCCTGGGGCGCGTTGCCCTGCATTGGTGGGAAGAGCCCTGCCTGGTGGGGGAGCAGGGCAGCGGCGCCGTGTTCTTCTCGCACTGCCCGCTGCAGTGCGTGTACTGCCAGAACAGGGAATTGGTGGCCGGGTCGGGCATTGCGGTGTCAGAGGCCCAGTTCGCTGCTGCCGTGCTGCGCCTGCAGGACGGCGAGCATGCGGCGAACATCAACCTGGTAACCCCCACGCACTACGTGCCCACCATCGCCCGGGTGCTTCGGCCGCTGCGCGAGAGCGGCCAGCTGCGCATTCCGGTGGTGTACAACACCTCCAGCTTCGATTCGATGGAAGCATTGCGCCTGATGGATGGGGTGGTGGATATCTATCTTGCCGATTTCAAGTACGCCTCTATGCGCGAAGCGGCGGCGCTATCCCATGCGCCCAGCTACCCTGAAGCCGCCCTTGCGGCAATCGACGAGATGGTGCGCCAGGCTCCCAGCTGGCAGGAAGGGCCAGACGGGCTGTTGCGGCGCGGCGTGATCGTTCGCCATTTGGTGCTGCCGGGGCGCATCGGGGAATCGAAGCGCGCACTGCAGGTTCTTTCCCAGCGCTACGGCAGCAAGGTGCGCCTGAGCATCATGAGCCAGTACACGCCGCTTGTTGGCGGGCTGGAGCGCTACGGCTTGCAGGGCAGGGTTACCGCCGAAGAGTACGAGGAAGTGCTCGACTACGCCGATGAGCTGGGTTTGGAAGACTACTTCTGGCAGCAGGGCGATGCCGCCCAGGAAAGCTTCGTTCCCGCCTTCAACGGGGAAGGCGTGCTGTAGCTGCGCAAGACCCCGCTTCGCCAGCTCTGCGCACGCGCGGCGGCATGCGGAAGGTATGGGCTTCGTTTGCCCACGTCGGTGGGCTTTTGGGCTTTCGTGCGCCGCGCGCTTGCCGCATGCGCGTAGGGCAAAAGGGCCTTAATCGGTCCTTCCCTGGGAAACGCTTGCCGATTCCTTGTTCTTTGCGTATAAGAGGGAAGCGATACTGAAGGAACCGTTATAGATGCGATCGGCGGATTC